>JACCXN010000060.1 GCA_013696965.1 Bacteroidota bacterium
AAACATTAACAGAAGACTTAAAAGAATCAGCATAAAAGCTTAATTTAATTATATGAAATAGCCATGCACGAACCGTTCACAAACGCTAATGAATATAACATGGCTATCCCGATAAATCGGGATGACATTTAAAAAACAAATTATCTACATATGAATAAGAATAGTAATATATACACATTTGGTTTTTCTGCTGCATTGGTTATTGTTGTAGGATTACTTCTTGCCTCTGCTGCAATTGGTTTAAAACCATTCCAGTCTGCGAATGTAAGGATTGAGAAAATGCAGGATATTATTGGCTCTGTTGGAATTTCAGCTACCCCTGCACAGGCGGAAGAAAAATTTAACTCAATTATTAAGGAGCAACTGGTATTAACAAGTGAGGGTAAAGTGGTGGATGGTGCAGAGTATACAGCCTTTGATATAGATTTATCAAAAGAAATTAAAAAGCCACATGAAAAAAGACAATATCCCTTATTTATAGCAAATTTGGATGATAAGAAGTTTTTCATTGTTCCAATGCGTGGAAAAGGATTGTGGGGACCTATTTGGGGTTATATTGCTCTTGATGCATCTATGAATGTTTTCAATGTATATGGAGCAAAATTCGACCATAAATCAGAAACACCTGGACTTGGTGCTGAAATAAACACTACTGAATTTCAAAAACAGTTTGTTGATAAACTGATATTTGATGAAGGTGGAAATTATAAGCCAATTAAAGCAATTAAAGGTGGTGTTGCTGCTGGAGATATGCATGCTGTTGATGCAATTTCCGGAGGAACAATTACCAGCAATGGAGTGAATGAAATGATAAAAAGAACCCTTGAAATTTATGTTCCCTTTTTTAAAGAATACACAACCACTGGATTAGAAACAATCCCTGCTGAACAAGTGGAGGATGCAGAAACCATATCTCCAGATGCTGCAGGAGGGGTTTCTGCAGAGGAGGGTGCTGAGAGTGAAACAGAAGAATTAAAAAAAGATTCAAAATAGTAAATCGTATTTATATGAGTACTGAAACAACAACTGTAGTAAAAGTGGAGAAAAAAAGCGAACCTTTATTTTCTCCTAAAAACAAAAAATTAATGTCAGATCCATTAAACGATAGTAATCCAATTACTGTCCAGGTTTTAGGAATTTGTTCTGCCCTTGCAATTACTGTACAGGTAAAACAAGCCCTGGTAATGGCTGTATCTGTTCTTGTTGTACTTATTTGTGCAAACGTTATTATCTCTGTAATGAGAAATATTATTCCTGATAGGGTTCGTATTATTGTTCAACTTGTTGTTGTGGCATCCCTTGTTATATTGGTAGATCAGGTATTAAAGGCTTTTGTTTATGATGTAAGTAAAGCGCTTTCTGTTTTTGTTGGGTTGATAATCACTAACTGTATTATTATGGGAAGATTAGAAGCATTTGCTCTTGCTAACAAACCCTGGCCCTCATTATTAGATGGAATAGGAAATGGCGTAGGTTATGGAGCAATATTAATTATTGTTGCTTTTTTCAGAGAGTTATTAGGTTCAGGTGATATTTTTGGTTATCAAATTATACCCTCTTCATTTTATGAAGCAGGTTACTTCAATAATGGATTTATGATTCTGCCGCCTATGGCTCTTATAACTGTTGGTATTATAATTTGGGTGCAAAGGAGTAAAAACACTAAACTGATTGAGTCTCATTAATTCGTAATTATTTTTTTTATGGAACATATAAATATTTTCGTCAAGTCCATTTTTATTGACAATATGATCTTCGCATACTTCTTGGGTATGTGTTCTTATCTCGCTGTTTCAAAAACTGTTAAAACAGGTGTAGGCCTTGGTGTTGCTGTGATTTTTGTTCTAGGTGTTACCGTTCCGGTTAATTACCTGCTTGAAAATTATATACTTCGTGAAGGAGCTCTTGCCTGGATGGGTCCTGAGTTTGCCGCTATTGATTTGAGTTTTTTGAGTTTTATTATGTTTATTGCAGTAATTGCCTCAATAGTACAGCTTGTTGAGATGGCAGTAGAGAAATTTGCACCTGCTCTTTATGGTGCACTTGGAATCTTTCTTCCCCTTATTGCTGTAAATTGTTCGATTTTAGGTGGAGCATTATTTATGCAGGAAAGAGATTATGCAGGCCTTTCACAGGCTACTGTTTTTGGATTGGGCTCTGGAGTTGGTTGGTTTTTGGCTATTGTAGCTATTGCTGCAATTAGAGAAAAAATACGTTATTCCAATGTGCCTCCTGCTTTAAGGGGATTGGGCATTACCTTTATCATTACAGGTTTGATGGGTATTGCATTTATGAGTTTTATGGGTATTGAATTATAATAATAAATTGCTATGATGATTTTAGCTGTTGAAACAATAACATTGATTGCCAGTGTTTCGGTATTTTTAATATTCGTATTACTATTGGTCTCTGTAATCCTTTTTGCAAAGTCTAAACTTTCGCCTTCAGGGCCAGTACGACTTACAATAAATGGACAGGAACCCATAGTTGTGGATGGAGGATCAACCATATTGACCACTTTGGGAAATCATAAAATTTTTCTTCCATCAGCCTGTGGTGGCGGTGGTACTTGTGCTATGTGTAAATGCCAGGTTTTAGAAGGTGGAGGAGAAATTCTCCCTACAGAGGAGCCTTATTTCTCACGAAAAGAAATAGCAAACAACTGGAGACTTGGTTGCCAGGTAAAGGTAAAGCAAGACATGATAATTAAAATTCCAGAGGAAATATTTGGGATAAAAAAGTGGGAATGCGAAGTTGTTTCCAATGATAACGTTGCAACGTATATAAAAGAATTTGTTGTTAAATTACCTGAAGGAGAATTCCTTGAATTTGAATCTGGTGGTTACATTCAGCTTGATGTTCCAGCTTTGGTTGTTGATTTCAAAACAGAGTTATATAATATTCCGGATAAATTCCGTGACGATTACGATAAATTCAATATTTGGGGGCTTACCATGAAAAATCCTGAACCTATTTTTAGGGCTTATTCAATGGCAAACCACCCTGCTGAAGGAAATATTGTAATGCTTAATATTAGACTTGCTACTCCTCCCTGGGATAGAAAAGCAAATAAATTTATGGACGTAAATCCTGGTATTTGTTCTTCTTATGTTTTCTCCAGAAAACCTGGTGACAAAGTTGTGGTTTCTGGTCCTTATGGTGAATTCCATATCAAGCATACTAAAAAGGAGATGATATATATTGGAGGTGGTGCAGGTATGGCTCCTTTAAGATCTCATTTGTTTCATCTTTTCCATACAGAAAAATGTACCGACAGAAAAATTTCATACTGGTATGGTGGTCGGTCATTGAGAGAGGTTTTTTATACTGAACATTTTAGGTCAATTGAAAAAGATTTTTCAAATTTCACTTATAACATTGCACTTTCAGAACCACTACCTGAAGATAATTGGACAGGGTATGTTGGATTTATTCATATGGTTCTTTTGGAAAATTACCTTAAAGAGCATCCTGAACCTGAAGAAATTGAATATTATCTTTGTGGTCCTCCAATGATGAACGCGGCTGTTTTTAAAATGCTGGATGATCTTGGTGTTCCCCCTGAAAATATCGCATTTGATGATTTTGGTGGTTAACAGAATACTCCAAGAGTAATTAACTTGTTTTTTTCATACTAAATCCTGAATTCTTGTAGTTAGAATTCAGGATTTAGCTTTTTATTTATCCGCTATTATATAAAAATGATATCAATTGTAAATTATTCAAATTCAATATTTAGATCCATAGGTTTTCTCATCCTGCTTGTTGGCTTCTTATTTAATTCATGTAATAATGCCGCTGAGAGTAAAAAAATCATTCAGGGCCATGCACAAGGCACTACGTATAGCATTTCTTATTATTCTAAAGATAAAGTGATTTTAAAGGCTGAAATTGATTCTTTGCTTGACAACTTTGATCTTTCCCTTTCAACATATGTACCCCATTCTATTGTATCTCGGATAAATAACAACGATTCCACAGTAATTGTTGATAATTACTTTACAATTGTTTTTGAAAAATCTATGGAGTTGGCAGAACTTAGTCACGGTTATTTTGATGTAACTATAGCTCCTGTTGTAAATGCCTGGGGCTTTGGATTTAATTCTAAGTCAGAGGTGGATAGTTCAACAATAGCTCAACTCCTTAATATTGTTGGTTATAAGAAGGTGAAACTTGAAGATAAGCATGTAATTAAAGAGAATATAAATACAATGTTGGATTTTAATGCCATAGCCCAGGGATATTCTGTAGATGTGCTTGCCCAATATTTTCAACTAAAAGGCATTAAAGATTTTTTAATTGAAATAGGAGGTGAAACAAGAGCTTCTGGTTATAAACCGAATACCGAATCCTGGAAAGTTGGAATTGACAAACCCTTAGAAAATCCAGAACAAAGGCAATTAACTGCTCGTGTAAAGCTCAATGATAAAGCTTTGGCTACATCAGGAAATTACCGTAAATTTTATGAAGAAAATGGAAATAAGTTTTCACATACAATTAACCCTCATACGGGGTTTCCGGCCAGGAATAACCTCTTAAGTGCAACAGTTATTGCTGCTGATTGTATGAGTGCAGATGCATTCGCCACTCTTTTTATGGTAATTGGGATGGAAAGAAGTCTCGAGTTTATTAAAAACCATGAGGAATTATACCTTGAAGTATACTTTATATATGATGACAATGGTAAGATGAAAAGTTATTTTTCAGAAGGACTTTTGGAATCCCTTGAGGAATTTAATTGATCAGGGGCTTTACATTGTTCCTCTGGCCTTGCTCCACATATTCCACAACTGGCACCCTCTTTTTGAACCAATGGATTATTGCTGCTGCATGTTCCTGCAAATTTCCCATCTTTTTTCACCAGGATTTTTATTGCTATACCTGCAAATGCAAGTGCCAAAAGGGCTATGGCTATTAGGATTAATTGCATAATTATTGTTAAAAAAAGGAATTTATAAACTTGTTAAAAGCTCTATGTTATTGTATAATATTTAAACGTAAATGTAGGCATTAGTAATGCTTACTCCATTTATTATTTACCAAAGAAGCTCAATAAAAGGAAATTAATTGAGGTTTTTAAGTGTTCCCTTTCCAGTTATATTCAACTTTGTAATGTCTGGTTTTCCTAGGTAATAAACATCTCCTGAACCGATTATATTTACACCCAATTCTTTTTCCACATTAACATAAATATTACCAGTTGTATTACTATGCAAATAGGTATAACCTGTAACTAAGTTTTCGCACTGCATAAAGCAGTTTCCTGTACTGTATATCTCACTAACTGCCGCTTTTCCAGATAAATTAATTCCTCCAGAACCATATATTTGGGTATATAAATATCCTGCATCGATTTCAAGATTAATATCTCCAATTCCTGAATTAACCATTCTTACTCTTTCTAATACCAAGGTGTTTAAACTGAAAATATCCCCAGAGCCGGCTAAATTTAAATGCTTTAAATCAGAAATAGAAACAATTACATTTACAGGAGGTTTATAGCTTCTCATGAAATTACACCTGTTGTTGTTGCGAATAATCAGTTTGTTGTTTTCAATTGACGTTTCAACAAGTGGGACAAGGTTTTTACCTGCTTCAACAACAATCGAGCTTACTGAATCATATTTAAGGTAAAGTGTAATATTGTTGTGGACTAAAATAGAATCAAAATCATTTACAGCTCTATGTTCTGTAATAATTTCTCCGGTACTTTTAACACAGTCATTCATGTTCTCCTTTTTGCAGGAAAAAAGAATTAAACTAAATGAGAAAAGAATATAATAAAAAGTTTTCATCGTTTTAAGGTATAACCTATTCCGTATTCAAAGTGGTCTGCAATTCCAAAATGAGTTTTAAGTGTAATATTGGCAATTAATCGATTATTAAATTTATACTTAAAACCCAGTCGGTGGTAAATTATACCTGAACGTACATCCACGTTATTCAAGTATAATCCTTGATTAATAAATAGTGATAACTTGTTAATGTTTAAGGTATAAGATAAATTAATGCCTGGTTGAAGAATAGCTGATTTCTTTTGAATAAAAATACTATCATATACGAGTTTGTCAAATAGCGAAGTGTTGTAAACCAAATCAAAACCTGTTCCCAGTGCAGATTTTCTACTTATGGCCTTGTCGAAAAGAATACGCATTGAATAAACTGAATATTTTTCGCCCTCCGCTTCAAGTGCTTTTATGCCCATTGTCCCGATTACTGAAATGTCCAAAGTCTTACTGTGTGGCAACAAGGGGCTTTTGACAGCTGTTTTTTTATCATCACCAATAAGCATTGATAATCCTGTGTTAAGAGTGACTATGTTAACCCCCAGATTGGGCATTTTATAGGCTCCATTAGAAAAATGAGTAAAGGCAAGGCCATTTTCTATGCTTATTTTCCTTGTTAATCGGATCCTGTTAAGTAATACAAAATTTACAGCCCCATTTAAATGGGAACTTACAGCTAAGTTTTTATGGTTTGTTAATACATCGAATGTAGTGGGAAAATAACCTAGTCCTGCCCCAATTCTAAGCCACATGGTACAGGCTTCGCTTTTGTTTAATTTAAAGTTAAGGTTAGGAATAATAGAATATACATTGCCTAATTGCTTTTTATTGGCAAGGTTTGCATACACGAATGCAATTCCCATTTCAGGAAAATTGTATAGTTGTTGCCATGGTTTTTCTCCAAATGTTGCTTTGCTTAAAGAGAACTCCAACATATAAGGATGGCCCTTTACCAAATGGCTCATGTTTTCCCTGTGAACCATAATAAAACCATAATGGCCTCTGAAATCAGCACGAAATACCGAACTGTTTTCCTGGGCAATTATGTTTTGAGACATAATTATTAGTGAAAAGAATAAAAGAGTAGTAAACCTTTGTATCATTTGTTTGGCAGACTTTTTAGCAAAATTATTAAAAAAGACAATATATAGCCCAACTTATCAGGCTATTACCGGAATAAAAATCTAATTTTGAAAAAAAATCATTTTTGAGCGCTTATTCAGAAAAAACTACGAAAAACATTAACCACCAAAGAACACTTTTAATTGTTCTTTCTGGATGGTTCTTGTTAAACCTTTTACAGGCCTATTTCACTGGCCTTATCCATGATGAGGCATATTACTGGGTGTATACAAAGCATTTGAATTGGGGTTATTTTGACCACCCACCGGGGGTTGCCTTATTCATTAAGGCCGGATACGCCTTATTGGGAGGTGAATTAGGCTTAAGATTAATGGTTGTAATTTCCAATACACTGGCCATTTGGATTATGTGGGAGCTGATTAAAAATTACACGAACAATATTAAATTATTCTTTCTTGTTGTTTTCTCAATTATTCTTGTTCATGTTGGAGGTTTTATTGCTGTTCCGGATACTGCTTTAATATTTTTCACAGCCGTGTTTTTTTATTTCTATCGTAAATATTTAAATGAAGATAATTTAAAATACACACTGATTTTAGCTGTAATAGTTGCTTGTATGCTTTACAGCAAATACCATGGAATTTTGGTTGTTTTTTTTACCCTTATTTCAAATCTTCAGCTTTTAAAAAGGAAAAGTTTCTGGGCAATTTCAATACTTGCCTTACTCTTGTTTTTTCCACATATTTATTGGCAATATCTAAATGGATTCCCTTCCTTAAAATATCATTTAGCGGGAAGATCCAAAGAAGCATATAACATTGAATTCACTCTTGCCTACCTTGGCGGACAACTATTAATTGCAGGGCCTTTGGCTGGAGTGTTTCTTTTTTATGCCTGTTGGAAGCAAAAGCCGGAAGATTTACTATTAAAAGGCCTTAAATATACATTCTGGGGAATTGTGTTGTTTTTTTTATTTTCAAGTTTTAAAGGTAGAGTAGAAGCAAACTGGACAGCAGCGGCTTTTATTCCCATGATTGTTCTTTCCACTGTTTACGCCTCAGAGAATTCAAGGTTAAGGAATATTTTAAAAAAAATAGCTATTCCGGGAATTTTACTGATTTTTCTGTTTAGGATTTCTTTTGCTTTTAATTTTGTTCCTGATTTGTTTTTCATTCAAACAGAAGTTCATCACTGGGATACTTGGGCCAGACAAATTAAGAAAAAAGCCAAAGGAGCACCTGTTGTTTTTATGAATTCTTACCAAAAAGCTTCTAAATATAGTTTTTATACTGGTGATGAATCCTATTCATTGAATAATGTATACTACAGAAAAAATCAATATAATTTATGGAATGAAAAGGAAAGGTATTTTCAAGGAAAAAAGGTAATGTTCCTGCCAAGTTACCCCACTTCATATTCAAAAGAATTGGAAACAGTTTTGGGTACATATTATTATACTTTTATTGATAATTACCATTCCTTCGATTATATACATTGTGAGGTTGAAGAAAAGAAAATTCAAATGAATGCAGGAGATACTGTTATTTTAAAAGTAAGAATTACTAACACATCTGATTTCGTTGCTGATTTTAAGCCCCAGGATGATTTTTATGTTTTTTTAAGCCATACTATTGAACAAGGAAATAAAGTGTTGTACACCCAAACAGGTGATGTATTAAAGGAAAACCAACTCAAACCAGGAGATAGCTTTTATCAGCAAATTATATTCATAGCCCCTTTAGAAGTGGGTAAATATGATTTGATGATTTCCTTAAATTATCAAAATATTCTACCTACGCTAAATGGTGATTATATTAAATTAGAAGTGAAATAAAGACATCTTTAAACAATAAACAGAAAGTAAAAAATTGCTTTTAATGATTACAAAAGACATGAAAGAAAAACTGGAAGCATTCGCAAGATTGCTCAATATAATGGATGAATTAAGGGAAAAATGCCCTTGGGATAAAAAGCAAACAATGGAAAGCCTGCGCCATTTAACTATTGAGGAAACTTATGAACTGGCTGATGCGATTTTGAAAAATGAAAAACAAGAGGTTAAAAAAGAACTTGGCGATATTTTGCTTCATATAGTTTTTTATGCACGCATAGCTTCAGAAACAAAGGAATTTGATATTGCTGATGTAATAAACTCTTTGTGTGAAAAACTAATAGTAAGGCATCCACATATTTATGGTAATGTTGAAGCATTAACAGAGGAACAGGTAAAGGAAAACTGGGAAAAGATCAAACTAAAAGAGGGTGCTAAGTCAGTACTAGCGGGAGTTCCCGTGTCTTTACCTGCACTGATAAAGGCATCAAGGATCCAGGATAAAGCAAAAGCAGTTGGGTTTGAATGGGAAAATAAAGACCAGGTATGGCAAAAAGTGGAAGAAGAAATTCAAGAATTTAAAGCTGAATTAAATTCAGGAGATAAGGCAAAAGCGGAGGAGGAATTTGGTGATCTTTTGTTTTCACTTGTCAATTACGCTCGCTTTATTGATATTAATGCTGAGGATGCCCTTGAAAGAACAAATTTGAAATTTATAAAACGATTTAATTATATTGAAGAGCAGGCCAAAAATACAAACCAGAAATTAGAGGAGATGACACTTGAAGAAATGGATAACTTATGGAATGAAGCAAAATTGATTTAAAACGGAAGAAGGAGTTGTTTTTTTGTATTGATGTAAATTTAATAAAGCTGTTTTTAGAATACATAATTAAAACGCTCAATTAAAATTTAATTAAAAACTACTTGTAATTTTGTATGTTCAACTTTAAACTTTAACAAAAATGGCAGTAACCACAGTAACCGACAAAGAATTTACTGAAATTCTTGAGCAAAACTCAAAAGTAATTGTTAAATATTTTGCAGACTGGTGTGGATCCTGCAAATTATTTTCTCCGAAATTTAAGCGGCTGTCCGAAGATGAGCGTTTTAAAGGAATTACTTTTGTAAACGTAAATGCAGAAGAAAATGAACAAGCACGTAAATTTTCTAATGTAGATAGTTTGCCTTTTTTTGCCATTGTAAAAGATGGGAAATTAGTTGAAGGATCAGCAACTTCTAAAGAAGAAAATGTGATTGAAATGTTGGAGAAGCTTTTATGAGAATAGACTTTTAATACCATTTACTTTGTAAACAATCAGCCAGGTACCTAATCAAAAACAAAAAAAAAATGAAACCAGCAGTTATTAAAAAATTAACAGAGGAACAAAGTTTAGATACTCTAATCAAGGCTGAAGAAGATATGCTGGAAGAGAAATTGCCCCTGATTGAAATAGAAGGTGATGACGAGGGTGAAAGATTAACCCATGTTATGGCTGCGATATGGATTTTAAAGGATATGGAAAAAAACAAAACCGATTATAGAACTTCCCTTAGAAATTATATGGGTAAGGTGAGAAAATCCATTAGTTAAGTTAATACTGACTCAAATTCAATGCATAAAAAAGGCTGAATCATAGTGGATTCAGCCTTTTTATTTAATATATTCTAAAACAAAATGACCGGTAATTAGCCCAATCTTCTTGTTACCTTGTTTGATAACTATTGTAACACCAATTTATGGATAGTTAATTCATCCCCGGTATTCAATTTCAAAAAGTAAACACCTCTTGCCAAATTATTCAAATTGATTTGTTTAATATAATGGTTAGGGGTGTTTTTATCTATTGCATTGTATACTTGCTTTCCATTTAAATCAACAATACTAATTAACAATTGTTCAAAGGTGGCGTTGCTTATTGCAATGTTGAACATGCCAATTGTTGGATTTGGATAAATTACAAATGCAGCTTTGGTACTTTCCTTTATATCTGTGCAGATATCAACTATAATTTGTTCAGTAACTGAGTTTGAACAAAGATTGGAGCCTGTAACTGTATAAGTAATGCCATATGTTCCGCCTCCTACTGCTGTTGGATCAAACATTCCCCCTGAAACACCAGGGCCAGAATAAACACCACCGGAAGGAGAACCACCGGTTAAAGCAAAGGAAGTTCCATTATCACACACAGGTGAAGTAAAGGCATCAAAACTAACAGTAGGCAGATCATCAATAGTCACCTCAATAGAAGCATTGCTAGCACAACCTGTATTAGGTTCAGTTACCATTACTGAATAAGTTCCATTGGTGGTTACCAGCAGTGTTTGATCTGTTGTAAGATCATTCCAAACATAACCCATTCCAGGATTTTCGGCATCCAATAAAACAGTTCCACCGCATTGAGTGATATCTGAACCAAGATTGATAACCGGATTTGGGTTTATCATTACTTCTACAGTATCTGCATTACTGCATTCTGTAGCAGGATCAGTTACTGTAACTGAATAAGATCCACTTAAAGATACAGTTAACGTTTGATTTGTTGTTAAATCATTCCATTCATAATCCATTCCTGGGTTTTCTGCATCAATTAAAATTGTGCCACCACATTGAATAATATCAGCACCAAGGTAAACAACAGGGATAGGGTTTACAATTACATCAATAGTATCTGAACTACTGCATCCAGTATTAGGGTTTGTAACTGTAACAGAATAAATCCCACTGGTGGATGCTGTGAGGGTTTGATTTGTTGTTAAATCATTCCATTCAAAATCCATTGATGTGTTCCCTGCATCTAATATTTCAGTTCCACAGGCAATAACATCAGCACCCAAATTTACAACAGGAGAGGTATTTACATCAATAGAAACATTATTTGTTGCAGTACAGCCATTACCATCCGTAATAATTAAAGAATACATTTCAGAAACTGCAGGATAAGCTATAGGATTTGCAATTGTTGAACTAGATAATGTATTTGTTGGTGTCCAGGCATATTGAATTGTACTTGAAACACCTCCAGTTATAGATAAATTATAATCTTCAAATTCACCGTAGCCAGTATTACTACATGATGCAGTAACACCTACAGCGGAGCTATATTGGCAAGCAACTCTCATACGAGTTATTCCATTAAGTGCAGTGGTTGGGATTGTTATACTACCTGTTGCACTATTTGGTGCTGTGAATGTTGTAGTTGTATTAAAAACACTTTCCGCGGCTTCAAAAACACCATTTTGATTAAAATCAATCCAGACCCTGAATTGTTGTCCAAATGCGCCGCCTGGGCTAATTGAAATTGGATATTGGGTTGTTCCATTAGCTATTGCATTGGCTGTTAAAGAACTATAGTACGTATAGCTATTAGCTGCATCTCCACTAAAGTTATTTGTAATACCTGCAAATGAAACATTATCAATATAATCACCAGTAGCTCCTGTAAAAGCCACTGTTGGAAAGCAATAAGTAGCTGAAGGCAATATTGCTACAATTTGAGCACTATCTCCTTCACAAATAATAGCGGGAGTTGAGGTAATTGAAGTAATTACAGGTGAGTTAGAAACATTAACCAGAACAGTATCAGTTGATGTGCATCCATTTAATCCTAATCCTGTAACAACATAGGTTGATGTAACAGAAGGAGAAGCCTCAACAACATCACCAGTGGTTGCTGAAAGCCCTTGGGCAGGTGACCAGGTATATGAATCTGCCCCAGAAGCAATTATTTCAACAGGACTTCCAGGGATACAATAGGTAACAGATGAAGGAGTAACTGTAACTGCAATAGGATTTATGGTCAATGTAACCTGATCTATCACTACTGAAGAGCAATTGTCAGTTAAAGTAAGTGTGTAAACACCTGCTTGAGCCATAGTAACCATATTTAAAATAGGATTTTGATCATTCGAAACAAATCCGTTTGGGCCTGTCCATGCATAAGTATATGGTAAACCACCTCCTAAAGCAGTTGAAATCAACGCAACAGTTGTACCCTCACACACCGTATCATTTGGTGAGATGTTAACCGATAAGGTTAAGGGATCCACATTCAGGGTAATTGTCTCAGCGGAAGTGCAGCTGGAATATTCAGCAGTAACAGTATATGTTGTTGCTGCTGTTACATTTTCTGCAAGAGGATTAGCTATATTGGTTGCCGATAAAAATGTTGCCGGAGACCAATTAAGATTCACATTTGGGGTTTGAGCAAAAACTATGTTTGGCCTTTGTGAAAATGTACCTGTAATTGCTATATTGGAACAAACACCGGGAGCATCTGCTCTAAAATGCAAGGTTGAAACAAAAGGTGTTGCAGATTGGGTTACACTTGCATTTTCAATATAAGCAGTGTTGTTAAAGCATGTTTCTACTATTATATTTGATGTGCCATCCCATACAAATTGGGTTGAAAAAACATGAGTATTAAGACCCATTACTGGAATGTAACTAGGTGAATTATATACAGTTGTTCCAAGAGTTGCCCATGAAGTCATTGCTGTTAGTGAAGTATGACCCATTTTTATCTCGTAATTTGTTAGTGGGGCACCAGCATTTGGGTTTGTAACTAATAAAGCCATTGATTTAATTGGACCTGCAACCATGCCTGAAGCAGTTAATTCAGATGCCAAAATAAGCATTTGGTGACGGGCTCCATACCAATAATTGCCATATGGTGCAGGATAGGTTGTTGTACTATTTGTTAAAACACCAGTTCCAATTTTGAATGTTTCTGAAATATTTACTTGTAGCTGAGAATTACCACCTGGACATATATCAGAAGGAGAGGCAGTTACTGAAGTAATTTCAGGAGGATTAGAAACACTAACAAGAACTGTATCAACAGCAATACAACCGTTTAATGCCAGACCTGAAACAATATAGTATGTTGATCCAGAAGGAGAGGCTTGAACAATATCACCTGAAGTTGACGAAAGCCCAGTACTTGGCGACCATGTATAAGTATCAGCACCCGTTGCGTTTAATTGAACTGCGCTTCCCCCTGTACAATATGTAACTGCTGAAGGTGTAACCGTAACTGATGAAGGGTTTATTGTTAAGGTCACCTGATCTGTAATTACTGTTGTGCAATTATCGGTTAAAGTAAGGGAATAAACACCTGCTGATGACATGGCAACTGAATTTAAAACAGGGTTTTGATCAGTAGAAGTAAATCCATTTGGCCCAGTCCAAGCGAAAGAATATGGACTTCCTCCGCCCACGGGTATTGAATTTAAGGTAACATTCGTGCCTTCACAAACAGTGTTATCCGGAGAAATGCTAACAGATAAGGATAAAGTACTAATATTTATTGAAACGGTTTCATTAGCAGTACAACCTGAATTGTCAGCAGTAACAGTATATGTAGTTGCAACTGTTACATTTTCTGCAAGAGGATCGTCTAAATCAGTTGCTGATAAAAATGTTGCTGGAGACCAAGTGAAATCAACACCAGCTTTTTGAGTAAAAAACAAGTTTGGTCGCTGTGAAAAAGTCCCGGTACTTGAAGAGCTAGAACATATATTTGATGCATCAGCCCTATAGTGTATTGTTGAAACAAAAGGTGTAGTAGATTGAGAAACACTTGCATTGCTGCTGTAATTAGTATTGTTGAAACAAGTTTCAACAATAACATTTGACACCCCATCCCAAACAAATGGAGTAGAGAAAACATGGGTATTAAGGCCTAAAACGGGACTGTAAGCAAGTGATGAATATACAGTTGTTCCCACAGTTTCCCAGCCAGTCATAGCTGAAATTGCAGAATTACCCATTTTAATGCTATAATTAGCAAGAGGGGCACCCCCGTTTAAATTAGTTACATTTAATGCCATTGATTTTATCGGACCTGCTACAAGGCCTGAAGCAGTTAATTCAGAGGCTAAAATAAGCATTTGATGTCGAGCTCCATACCAAAAGTTACCATAAGGCGCAGGATAGGTTGTGGATGAATTAGTAATAGTACCTGTTCCAATTTGGAAGGAAAAATCAGCAATATTTACCTGTAGCTGCGAATTATCACCTGGGCATATGTCAGATGGAGAAGCAGTTACAGATGTAATACTTGGAGTTATTGCAGTAGTAACAATTGCATTAGCTGAACTTGAACATCCATTTACACTTAACCCAGTTACCGTATATTGTGTAGATGCGATAGGAGATGCATTCACACTATTTCCGGTAGTAGTGGATAGTCCATTAGCTGGTGACCATATATATGTACTAGCACCTGAGGCTTCTAATGATATTGGGGTTCCCTGAAGGCAAAAAGTGCTTGTGGTTGGTGTAACCGTAATTATTGGTAATGGATTTACTGTTACTACTGCTTCATTGGATAAGTCAGTTAAAGGCCCATTACTACATGTAGTTTCCATTACAAAATAATAAGTTCCAGTTGTTAAAATACCGGATGTGAAATTTGTTGTGGTTTCACCTGAACCGCCTAATGCATTTGAGTATGGTCCTCCCTGAGTTGAGGAAACTTTCCATTGATATGAAATTCCGATTTCAGCTGTAGCACCCATGGAGCTTAATGCACGGGTTTGTCCATCACAAATATTATATGTGCCTGGAGTAATTGTACCTCCATCTGCAGTTGAACATGAGCTTAAGATATATTCATCAGCCCCAATATTTGGAGTACTCATATTTCTTGCTTCCCCGTCTATATCTGTTGAAATCCAGGTTATGCCTGACATACTAGCTAATCCAAATAAATTTAAACTTAAAGTATGTAAATCATTTTCATTATTTATAAATTCAGGATTTGAAGAAATTGAATTTGCATCAATAGCTGTTGCAGGGGTGGTAATAGCCATATCCCAATCAGAAATAGTTGCACGGTCAGAAGCATTTGTTAATGCAGTAAAACCATTTGTTGGATTTGCTATGTAATAATCATTATTGTCAACCACAGATGTAGATGATCCCATGGCTGCAGTAGCTGTTGAGTAAATACAATAATGTTTTGCTATTCCTGCCTGAGCATTTGTATAGTTTGCAAATATATTGCTCCTTACATTGTTAGTAGTGGTTGATCCTCCTAAAGCAAAACAAACATTAGATGCAGTTAAAGATTGACTTCCATTAATACTTATTGAATTAAAATTAATATCATAAGTGCTTGTTGCATCCCCTGTTCCCACAAGCATGCCTGTTAATATTCTGGTTGCAGTAGCTGCTCCAGTGTACGCTGAGGAAATATCACTGATAAAGTTATTGTATATTTTCAAATTATGTGTACCTGTGGTGCTAAGGGATAGATCCATCCCTCTTTGCATATTAGTAGAGGTTGTTGAAGTATTTCTTATTCCATAAACCTTGTTGTTGTTAACATGAGAAACGCCTTGTCCTGCATTAACAAAAATGCCACGCTTTAAACCAGTAGAGGTTAAATTTCTTACTGTATTATTACTTATTGTTGCATTATTTTGGTTAAGAAATTGAATTCCATAGGCATCAATAGCTCCTGTACCTATACTTCCATTTGGTGTTCCACTATAACTAGCCCCGATTAAAGATTTTTGCACAATGTTTGACAAGCCAGGAAAAGCAGCCGCACCAGAGGTAATTAAAATACCTCCAAGTCCGCAATTCTCAATATATACGCTATCGATTAAATTGTTGTTGTTTGCTCCTGAAGCTGAGGTAGGAGTAAATCCACCACCCGTAGTTGATGAGGAAACAAGTATTCCAATTGCTACATTTCTTGTAATATTTAAAGAAACAGAACAATTCTTGATAATATTGTTAGATGAACCATCCGTTGCGCTGGCGTTTCTTAATAGATAACCATATTCCATTTGGGTAGTATTGTTGATATTTGAGGAATGATCCTTAACATCTATTCCATCAAAAGTAAAGTAATCTCCTCCCATTAGGGAAATACCTGCATCAGTAACACCTACTCCTGTTAATCCCCTTATAACTGGATTGTCTCCAAGGCCTGATTTTTGAAATGTTATGGTATTTAAAGCTGTACCACTAGCTGTAACAACAGGAGGTAATTCATCGAAAACTTGCCCTGCAGTTACATTAAAAACAAGTGCATTGTTTATTCCACAGACGTAAGCAGAATTTAACCAGTTAATAGCAGAAGTAAATGAGTTAAAGTTATTGCCGGATGTAGGCAGTGTATTATCTATAGTAAAGGTGCCAATTGTTGGGGAAAATGAAGTAGCTGATGTTAATGAAATGTTATCAATGGCAGCCGAAGGGTTAGTTCCAATTGATCCATCATTTTTCCATGTGAAAATTAATCTTAATGTATTTGGTCCTGCACAATTTCCTGCAAGGGATGAGGGAATAATAATGGTTTTAGACTGAACTGTTGCTGAATTCCATGCTCTTCCGATTTCAATTGCAGGAGCATTCAAAACATTTAAACCAAGACTTACACTAGATGCTGTTGGGATGTACGAAATAGGAGCTAAGGAAACAATTACTCCATCCCAAAAGGTTGATTCACCTAATCCCTGCCAATCAAAAACAAGTTTAATTGCAGTTTCTCCTGTAGGAAATGTAACATCTCTGTAGAAATGAACTACGGATATAGAATTATTAGTATAGGCATGAGTAACCCCATTATTATCGCTAATAAATGCACTACTATTTGGAAATGAAGCAGGAGCAGTTCCTATATGCCATTTATTTGTTAACGATCCATTTGCAACTGTCCATCCATTGTCAGTAAAAGTGGGGCCATTTGAAAACCCTCCATCTCCAGAAGCATCAATTAAAACGGTTTGTGCATTTAACGATAAAATCATTAATAAACACGTTGAAAATAGCGTCAATAGAGCTTTAGCGGTGTAATTTTTTTTCATATATTCTGGTTTTTGATTATTTCTGAATGATCAAATATAATTTTTTTTTCTTCAATTTCGTGCTAAAAGTTATTAACTAAGAGATTAATTATGAATATTATGCACTGAAAAATTCGATTAAGGCCAAATAAAAAAGGCTGAATCTATGATTCAGCCTTTTTTATTTAAGTTTAAAAGTTTTTATTAATTTGTTGCCAAATAGTTTTTTACCCCAGCTTGATTTGCTTTCATTCCAGCTTCGCCTGCTCTCCATTTTGCAGGACAAACCTCACCTTTGTCTTCATGGAATAACATTGCATCTAAAGTCCTTAACGCCTCCTCAACATTTCTTCCGATAGGGAAATTATTTACTAATTGATGCTGAACTACACCATTTTTATCCATAATGAATAATCCTCTATAGGCAATCATTGGACCAGTTGCAGCTAATTTTCCTTCATCATCATATTCATACTCTCCGGCAAGAACACCATAATTGGTTGCTATAGTTTTGGTTGTATCAGCAACTATGGGATAAGTAACCCCGTGAATACCACCCATTGCTTTTGGAACCTGCAACCAACCCCAGTGAGAAGTTTCTGTGTCTGTTGAGCAAGCTACAACTGCTGCTCCTCTTTTTTCAAATTCAGGCAACATTTCCTGGAAAGCATGTAATTCGGTAGGGCAAACAAAAGTAAAATCTTTTGGATAAAAAAAGAATACTACTGGTTTTTTTCCTGTAAATTGATCTAATGAAAAATCTGCAACGATTTCTTCTCCGTTTATAACAGCTTGCGCTTTAAATGATGGAGCTTTTCTTCCAACTAAAATTGACATGTTTTTGATTTTTTAAGTTTAAATTCATTTTCGACACAAAAATAAAAAAAATAAGCTCATATCGAAAGATTACAGGTTTAAAAACGTGTTTTACTGCATTATATTTCAAGCCAATTCCGATTAATCAATCTTTATTCAACTAAAAAAAGGTGTTAAATTTTTTTTGCAAACAAAATAAGCCTTGGGGAATTTAATGTATTAAATTCATTCATTTGATAATTTCCTTTTAATGCAATTAATTCCAATCCTGCCAAATCAAAATACCCTTTGAAATCATCAACTGTCAATAATCTCACTTTTTCAATATAACAATGGGAAAGGCCTTTTTCAGTAAAATTTATCTCTTTAACAATAGAATTATCAACAATGCTTTTTTTAATTTTAAAATCAATTCCGGAAACTGATTTGAATTCCTGGGCAACCAGTTCGTTTTTAATTTTATTCATATTGAAAAAATCAATCACTAAAACACCATCTTTTTTTAATGCTGTAGCCGCATGTTTAATTGAATTAGCATGTTCTTTATCCGTATTAAAATAACCGAAACTGGAAAAGAGATTCAACACATAATCAAAATAATTTGCTCTGAAAGGCCTACGCATATCATGTTTGTAGAAGTGAAGATTTTCGTTTTCAAACTTCTGGGCATAATTTATACTTTCCTCTGAAAGATCAACTCCAGTTACATCATATCCCTCCTGGTATAATTGTAAAGAATGCCTTCCTTTTCCACAAGCTAAATCCAGGATTTTTGATTGAGCAGGTATGTTTAAATATTTTTTTAAATTAGCAATAAAATCAGCTGCCTCAGTTTCATCTCGGTGCTTATATAAAATATGATAATAAGGAGAATTAAACCAGTCCTTATACCATTGGGGATTATCAACCATTGATTTTACATTTTTTACAAAGGTAAAATTAAAAAACTTTTAGGCCTTAATTTAGATTGCTTGTATAATGCATTAAAATCTTCGAGAATTAATAGTGTTGTTTTTTTTGTGTAATGATTTGAATAAAGCGGCTGTAATTGTATTAGAATGTTAACAAAAGAAAAGAAAAAGCATGAGGTCATTTTTGATTTATCAGTGATTTTATTTCAAATAAAAGGTATCAAGTATTTTTTTAAATTTACAACGTCATTATTTTTATAAAAAATCATTACGTGCAAGGGAAAGTTAATTTAGTTTTTCTGTTTTTTTTAATGGTCAAATCCCTGTGGGGACAAAATATTAATTTTAAACACCTTACTCCTGATCAAGGTCTTTCAGTAAATGAGGTTAACTGCATAGCTCAGGATTCCAAAGGATTTATGTGGTTTGGCACTAAAAACGGTCTTGACAGGTATGATGGAAATAAAATAGTTTCGTATAAAAATTATCCTGATAATCCCAATACTATTTCTGATAATGATATTTTATATCTATTTGTTGACAATGAGGGGGACATGTGGGTTGGTACTGGAGATGGAGGCCTCAATTTTTATGAAAGTAATAGGAATAGTTTTAAAACCTACCGTTGGACATTAAACTGTTCAAATTGCATAAGCAACAACACAATTAGATCAATTACCCAAGGAAAGGACGGATTGATTTGGATAGGAACCGATGAAGGATTAAATTCCTTGAATAAGAAAACCGGAAAAATCAATACTTACAAAATTGATAAGAATAGTAATGATGCCTTTGCTGATAATCAAATATATTCCTTATGCGAGGATAAGGAGGGTGTCTTGTGGATTGGAACAGTAAAAACAGGATTAATTGCTTTCGATAAAAGAACTGGAAAGTTTAACAGCAACTTCCCAAAAGGAGATTTTAATAAGAGAATTAGATGTATTTATGAAGATTCTCGAAATAATTTATGGATTGGAAGTGATGGGGGAGGATTAAGCCTTTTTGACAGGAATACAGGAGAATTTAAAACTTTTAAATCAAGTGACAAGGAAGGTTCAATTAGTAACAATAGAATTTTTTCAATTCTCGAGGATAAAAAAGGTAAACTTTGGGTAGGATCTCTTGGGGGAGGAGTGAATGTATTTGATTACCAAAGTGAAAAGTTCCAGTCCTTTTATTTTGATTCCAATGACAGATATAGCCTTTCAAGTAATCATGTAAGATATGTTTTTGAGGATAAAGCAGAATCAATATGGATTGCAACAAATACATCAGGAGTATGCGTTTATCACTTAACATCCAATCAGTTCGGACTGCTCAAAAAAGAATCAAAAGGTATTAATTCATTAAAATATACTCCTTTTGGCATTATTGAAGATTATAAAGGTTTGCTTTGGATTGGAACTCTAGGGGGAGGCCTTGCCACACTTGACAGAAGCAATTTTACCTATACTTACTATTCTTCAGAAGAAAATAAAAATCATGAAAATATTCTAACTTTATTTGAAGATAAAGATAGCCTGATTTGGATTGGAAGCTGGGGTGGTGGCCTCAATTATTTTGATCCAAAGACTAAAAAATTTAGTAAACCATTCACAGCTTCAACTCATTCCATAAATAATAATACAGTAACAACTATAACTCAGGATGAGGATGGAATTATATGGATTGGAACGCTAAATGGTTTAAGCGCCTACAATAAAAAAACAGCGCAGTTCAGCAATTATACAATGAACGATGGCCTTTCATCAAATTCTATATTTGCACTTTCGTATGATGCTCCAAGAAATACATTATGGATAGGTTCAAATGGAGGAGGATTGAATTCTCTGAATACAAAAACAGGTAAAATTGAATTTTTTCGTAAAACAGCAGAAAATCCAGAAGGCATAAGCAATAACAACATCAATTGTATTTATGATGATAATGTGGGGAACCTATGGATTGGAACAAAAAAAGGATTAAATAAATTTGAAAAAAAGACTAAAACTTTTAAAAAATATTACGATTACAATGGCCTTGCAAATGATTACATCTATGGGATTTTACCCGGCCAGGACGGAGATCTGTGGATAAGTACAAACAAAGGTTTATCCAGGTTTTTACATTTGGAGAAAGAAGGAAATTTATTTAAGAATTATTATGCAATGGATGGATTGCAGGATAATGAATTTAATCAGGGAGCTTATTTTAAAAGTTATTCAGGTGAATTGTTTTTTGGTGGTGTAAATGGACTGAATTGTTTTTATCCCTCAAAAATAATTCAAAATAAACATGTGCCTCCTATTGTTTTAACATCATTTAAAAAATTCGGGAAAGAGGTTGAATTAGATTCTAATATTATCAATAAAAGTAGGATCACGCTTTCTTTTAAAGATAATTTTTTGGAATTTGAATTCTGTGCACTTGATTTTGTTTTGCCTTCAAAAAACTTATACTCCTACAGGCTGGAAGGCTTTGATGATGAATGGACAACGGTTAGCACAAAGAATTATGCAGTTTTTACAAATTTACAAGGAGGCGATTATGTGTTGCGGGTAAAAGGTTCAAACAATGATGGACTTTGGAACGAGCAAACCCTGGCTTTGCAAATTATTGTTCGTCCCCCGTTTTATAAAACAAATTGGTTTTATACACTCTGTGTATTGTGTAGTTTGATTTCAGTATTCTCCTATACAAGATACAGGACCAGCAGAATAAAAAAGGAAAAGAAAAAACTTGAATTAAAAGTACGAGAAAGAACCACAGAATTAGCTCAAAAAAACAAAGATATTACAAGTAGCATTCAATATGCTCAAAGAATCCAGGAGGCCATTCTGCCAAAAATTAAAGTAATTCTTGATTCTTTTCCCAACTCCTTTATTTTATATAAGCCTAAGGATATTGTAAGCGGTGATTTTTACTGGTTTTCAGAAAAAAACAATTTAAAAATCATAGCAGTTGTGGATTGTACAGGGCATGGGGTACCCGGAGCTTTTATGAGTATGATAGGCCACAATTTATTGAACCAAATTGTGGTTGAAAAAGGCATAACTTCCCCAGGTGAAATATTAGCCGAACTGGATGCCGGAATACAATCTGCATTAAAGCAAAGTTCCTTGGAGTCAGATACAAGAGACGGTATGGATGTGTCCTTATGTGCCATAGATCTTGAAAAAGGGGAAATAAATTATTCTGGTGCTTTTCGCCCTTTATATATTGTTCGGAAAAATAAAATTATTATTTACAACGGAAACAGGTTCCCTGTTGGTGGTTCCCAGGGTTACAACAAAATGTTTGAAAGTAATTGCATCAATTTTCAAAAAGATGACATTATATATCTTTTTTCAGATGGTTTTGCCGATCAATTTGGTGGAGAAAAATTAAAAAAATTCATGGTGAAAAATTTTCAAAAACTATTGCTTGAAATCAATGAATTACCCATGAGCGCCCAACATGATTTTTTAGATAAAGCAATTCAAAACTGGATGGGGTTACAGGATCAAGTTGATGATATATTAATCGTTGGAATTAAATTCTAAATTGATTTTAATCCTATTGATATAATCTGTAAATTTGTTTTAAAATTATAGGAATTAGACCAGATGATAAAGTACCCTTTTTTTTTCAACCTAACTTTAATAATTCTCGCATTAATGATTGTTTCCTGTGAAAAGGAGAAAACAGACACAGAGGTTGAAACTGCTAAGGATCATGCGGTTGTTGAAATGAATTTCATTAGTATTTTTTCAACAATTCATTCATTAGGTATTCAAGAGAATGGATTTAAAAAAACCGAAGCAATAAAAAATATTTGTGCCAGTATTGAATCCTTTGGCGATACTTTGAATTTCCCAAACAGTGGTCCCATTAGAGTGGATATTGATTATGGTAATTCTGGTTGTACAGGTTCTGATTCAAGGCCTATTCGGGGGAAATTAATGGTTACATTCAATGATAAGTGGTCCAAGCAAGGCGCCATTACAAATGTGGAATTGGAGCAATATTTTGTTAACGGAATAAATCTGAATGCAGCGATAATAATTACGAATACAGGAAATAATACATATAGATTTTCTGTAACAAATGCAAAATGTACAGCTTCCACCTGGTCAGTAAAATACAATTCGAGCCTTGAAATTAAACAATCAGAAGGTGCGGGTACAAAATCAATTATATCAGATGATGTATTTGAAATAACAGGTAGTGCAGACGGTATAAGTAGAATTAATAA
The DNA here is from genome assembly GCA_013696965.1 of Bacteroidota bacterium. Taxonomy (NCBI): domain Bacteria; kingdom Pseudomonadati; phylum Bacteroidota; species Bacteroidota bacterium. The sequence goes on from JACCXN010000060.1 coordinate 23,446, forward strand.
AACATATGTTTCCAATATTGCATTTCCTGTTATTCTAAGGAGTTCTTGCAAATGGTTGGAAAGTGGAATTTGTGAAATTACACCCCAGGATGCAGGTAAAAGAAGCTTAAATTATGGTCATGGAAATTGTGATAATGAGGCTGTAATTTCAATTAATGGAGATATTTATCAGATTGAGCTAAAATAAAAGCAGTTTGAATAAAACATTTAACATTTTTTTTTATTCAAAAAATGTAAAATGTTGTTGCAATGTTCATACAAATTTTTAAATTTGCTATTATTAAAGCTGTTTTAACTGAATGATTTTTTTTTTTATCATTAACATCGAGGCTTTATAGCTAATTAGAACTATTCAAAATGTTAGATATTTTTGATTTTTATGAAAAAATGGAACGGAATAATATTCTGTTATCATTTAAAGGGCATATCACATCAGAGCTTCTTACTTCCATTTTGCAAATAATGGAATCAAAAATGGATCATCTTCAGGAAGAACCAAAAGTTAAGAAAAAAGTTTATAATGTTCTTGTAGAGTGTTTACAGAACTTATATCATCACCTTGATGTTAAAACAACAGATGTTGGCAATTGCGAAATTCCAAGATCTGCTATTTTTATGATAGGTAAAATTGACAACCAATATACTATCATTACAGGAAATTACATTCAAAATAAGAATGTTGAATTTCTTAAGAAAAGAATTGATGAAATCAATCTTATGTCAAAAGATGAACTTAAAACTTTTTATAAATTGATCTTGAATAATGGCGAAATGTCTGACAAAGGTGGAGGAGGATTGGGTATGATTGACATTGCAAGGAAATCAGGAGAGAAGCTTAATTATGACTTTGTACCCATTGATGATATCACACACTTCTTTAGTTTAAATGTAAAAATTTCTCAACAAATATAAATAAATCACACTTATGGAATCAATTTCAATAGAAGGAACAGCAAAAACACCAACCATAAAATTTGAACACAACAATGGCTTTTTGGAAATTAAAGGAAGGTCAATACCTGAGAATTCAATTGAATTTTACAAGCCTTTAATTGACTGGCTTGAAAAATATTCAACAAGTCCGAAATCAGATACCAATGTGAATATTCAATTGGAATATTTTAATACAAGTTCTTCAAAATGTATTTTGGATGTTTTTAAAAAGTTAGAATCTATCCACAATAAGGGAAGTCAAATTGTTATTAACTGGTATTATGAGGAGGATGATGAGGATATGTTAGAGGCTGGTGAAGATTACCAGGCAATCATTAATATTCCATTTAAAATGATTCAATTGGAAGAAGAATAGTATTTATTTATATTTCATTTTAAAAAAGAGGGTTATTCTTAAAGAGTAACCCTCTTTTTTTTGGGTGTTTTTTTTAATCAAATATACTTGGATTATTGTAATTGATACTTGTAAAATATATTTTTCCTTTTATCTGTTTTCAAAAAGTACAAATGTGAGTTATTTAGGTTTAACTAATTTACAGAATAGCTTTACTATTTGAACTCGTTTAATGATATAAGCTTGGGTGATTGTATTTAATAGAATAGATTTACTTTTGAATTCGCGCTACCTTTTAAGAAGATGTAATATGACTTTTTCAGGAAAGGATGCTGTTGAAAATTTGGGGTTTAGAAATTAGGCTTTTGAAAAATTAATGAGGCGAATTATAGTAGATATAATTTCAAATAATTCCTATTCGTTTATCTTCCTTTTCCTCTGCCAGCCAAAGAGGCAACATATTCAATCCCTTTGATTGTTTTTCTGAAAACATCAAAATAAAGAGTGATGGCCAAGATAAAGGACATAACCCAAATCACTAAAACATTCATCCAAAACGTATCAATATATTTCCCAAAGATCTTTTTACGCGGAGCAAAAAAATGGGCTCTTATGTTTCCAGATTTTACAGGATCAAGGTAAACAGGATCTGAGCGTTGAATTAATTCGTCATTTTTTTCCAATATTTTATTGATTTCCGCCCTGTTTGTAACAAGATCAGATAGATTGTCATTCTTGTAATTGTTTTGCAAGTTGATGTATTCTTCTTTGGTTTCAGCCGTAGAAGTCATTTTCATTATAACCCTGTCTTTTTGTTCTTCGGCATGGTTGTATGATTTCATGTAATGGCTGTTCAGCTTATCCGTATAGCTTCTCAAGGTATTTACAACAGTAGGATTGCCAAATTCGGATAGCTTAATTTTAGACAGATCAAATTCAATTTCTGGCGATAATTTTTGCTCCAGTATAAATTCATTTTTCAATAAATTTATATCGCGTGTTACTTGTTCCGCCTTTTCTGGAACATCGAAATTGTTTTCTACAAAGTCAATTTTACTTTTAATTTTAGATATCCAGAATATTTTTTTGAATTCAGCATTTTTTGCATTTTTATCAAATGCATAAAATTCTTTTTCAAAGTTGTTATCCTTGAACTGAGTTACTGCCAAGGCCTCGAAGGCCCAACGGGAAACCATTACTTCGCCTGTTAGAGGTACGGTATTGACTGCAGCTATGTAGGGGTTTAATTTTTCGAATTTTACAATTACCCCGCTTAATAACAATTGAGGAATAAGTAAAAATGGAATCAGGATGTAAATTGTAACTGCAGAATTAAATGCCGATGAAATATTTAATCCAAGCATATTGGCAAAGCAAGCTGTTGAAAATAAAATTAACCAATACTCAAATGTCATTCCTCTTAGCTCTAAAATAAAATTGGCAATTAAAATAAATGTAAGCGTTTGAATGGAGGAAAGTAAAAACATAATTCCAATTTTGGAAAACAGGTAACTTCCTTTACTTAAATTCAAAAAAGACTCTCTTTTAAGTATTTTGCGGTCTCTAATTATTTCTTCGGCACTCACAGTTAATCCTATGAATAACGCAACCACCACACTCATGAATAAATATGCAGGGATGTTTTCATTTTCTCTGAAAATATATCCACGAATATTAGAAATATCACTGTTGTAATATTTTACAAGAAAAGCAAGAATAATTGCAAGTACTGGGGCTTCCAACATGTTAATAAGCATGTATTGCTTATTTGTAAACTTTGAAAGAACATCTCTTGTGACAAAAACAGTGAACTGTTTAATTTTACTTGGTACTTTAAAACTTATTTCAGGAAGTTCAAAATGGTCTTCATTTTGGTTGTTTTGTAATTTACTTCCTGTATAAAAAGCGTTCCATTCCTTAGGGGATATTTTTCTACTTCTGGTTAAATCCCCATATTCATCCACTACTTTGGATTCAATGATATTGAAAATTTGTTCAGGGTTAACATTTCCACAGGTGTTACATTCACTTTCATTACTGTTAACATGATTAACAATCTTCTTAAAATATATAATTGCGTCAACTGGGTTGCCATAATAAATTGTGTAGCCACCCAAATCAAGAATCAACAATTTGTCGAACATTTTAAATATTTCAGAAGAGGGCTGGTGAATAACCACAAAAATAAGCTTTCCTTTTAAGGCCAATTCCTTTAAAAGGTCCATTATATTTTCAGAATCCCTGGAAGATAGTCCAGATGTAGGTTCATCTACAAATAAAACGGAAGGTTCCCTTATTAATTCAAGGGCAATGTTTACTCTTTTTCTCTGCCCACCGCTAATAGTTTTTTCAAGGGGGCTTCCAACTTTAAGATTTCGGGTTTCATACAATCCCAAATTATTTAATACATCAAGAACCTTTTTTGAAATTTGCCTGTCATCTAAATGATCGAAGCATAATTTGGCATTGTAATATAGATTTTGATATACTGTAAGTTCTTCGATCAGAAGGTCATCCTGGGAAACATACCCTATTACTCCCTGTATTTTATCTTTTTGCAGGTGAATGTCAAATCCATTTATGGTAACAGAACCGGAGGAGGGCCTATCGTTTCCATTAAGCACATTTAATAAAGTAGATTTTCCTGCACCGCTTCCACCCATTATTCCAATGAGTTTACCCGATTCTTCATACAAATCCAGATGTTGTAACCCTATGGATCCATTTGCAAACCGATATTCTATTGCATTTACATTGAAAGTCAATTTTGCAACTGTGGTGTCACTCATAAAACAGCTGATAATATCGCTGTAGTATATTGGTTGTACCTTTGAACTACGTATTGATGAACCTTGTGTTAATATATGTACTTTTTCCCTTAACAGAGGCTGGCCGTTCAGGTATAATTCTGAAGTTCCATAATAGCGCAAAGCATACATATTAACACTGGAGATGTGAAGAATACGTAATTGTCCGGTTAAAAATTCAGAATAATAATGCTTGCAGTTTTCAAGCTGGTTAGTTTTGTTGTTATCAATAATAAGAACATTAGCAGAATCAGTAACATCATCCACTTTGTTTTGCACAAAAGTCATGCATCTTACATATTCCTGTTCATCAATGTTAAATGTATCGGCAACAGTGGAAACAAATTCAATTTCCTGTTCGGTAATTTCGCCTGCATTTATAAGTTCAATAAGACGAATAAGAACAACAATTTTTTGTTTTTGGGTTAATTCACTGTTGATTTGAGTACAGATTTTTAAAATCTTTACTGAATTAACAGAAGTCCTTTTGCGAGCACCTTCTTTTTTAGAGGTTGTGTTGTGATGGGCGTCAATGAATTCATCAAATAAATTTAGATATTCATCAACAAGTTCTAAGCTTAGTTGTTGCTTTAAAAAAGAAAGTACAACTTCACGTCCGGTATTTGAAACACCATCAACCTTTGCAACAATTGCAAAGAGTTGCATAAGAGCCTTTAATATTCTTTCACTCATTTTTGAAATATAAGGTTTGCTCTTGCTTTAAACTATTATTATTGTTTAAAACCTATGAGCAAAACAGCGCAACCAGAGGTATTGCCTGAAACCAATTCTGCTTCAATTATACATTCAATGGTAGAATTTATTTTAAAATCCCAATAAGAAGAAGTTTTATAATCAGAATTTTTAAAAAGAAGGTTTCGTTGCTTGTCATATACTGAAAATATTAAATTTCCATCTGTTAACCCACTGCATGCAGAGAAACGATAGGTTGTTCCTCCAAATAAAGTAGCATGAAATTCAGCAACTTCTTTTTCAAGCAACAATGAACGATAGGATTGTCCATCGGAGATAAATTTACCTCCCAGGTGTTTGGAACACAATGTGGCAATTGTGTCGCATTGTGCCCAGGCACTGTTACTGACCAAAGCGAAACTCAAAAGTGCGATTGAAACGTGTAATAATATCCTATTTCTCATAATAATGTGATTATCTTGCTTTAAATCTATTAATTTAATATCAGCTTATAATTTTAGATCTTAATTTTTTGACGCTACTTGCAATGGTTTTAAATTGCTCATCAGAAATTTTCACTTCAGTTCTGCTGTTTATGGTAGTGGTTTTAGTTGCAACATCAGTTGTTGGCTTTTCATAAATATACACATATTCAACTGCATCAAAATCTTCAGCAAGATCAATTAAAAGATCAGTAATTTCTTTAAATTCTTCTTTTTGATAATAAGGGCTTAATAATTTTATTACGTTTTCTAAGGATGATTTTTGCTCACCAATTCTTTTTATTAATTCAGGATCGTTTTTTTGTTCAGCCGCCTGAATTGCAAAATGTAAGCTTTCAACAAACCCACCCACTAAAATTAAGACACCGATATCGTTTCTTTCCTGGTTCTTTAAGTAAGAGTCACTTGCCCTGTAGGCATCAGAAACAAGAATCAATATGGAATCCTGGTTACCCATGTTTTTTTCAAATCGTTCTAACAATGTTTTGTCAAAGGCTCCCATAACTCCTAAATCCTCAGCAATACCTTTTATATATTTCAAGTAAAGTAATGCATCCTGAGTTTGATCATATATAGTAACATAACCCATGTCAGCACCATAAACCCCAAGATTAATAGCTTTTTGAAATTTTGTTGGATAAGCCTCTGAACCTTTTGGAGGATTTAGCATTTCTTTATTGTAATTGGAACCAAGTTCCTTAATCAATAAAGCAGTTTGAATAGGGGATGGGATAGAAAAAATTTCACCGTTTATAGTTAACAATGTAGAATTTGAATGATCAACTTGCTGAATTTCTTCAACTTGTTCTTGCGAATCGTTTGTTTCTTTTCCACCACAACTCACCAGAAAAATGGAAAGTAAAAAAACGGAAAAAATAAAATCAATAATTTTTACTGGTTTAATAATATTAGCCATAAATGTTGTGTATTGAATTATGCTGCAAGTAATAAAAAAAATATCACATCTCAAAAAAAAATCTGCGATTAACAAATAATATCCTTTGATGAGCTACTATTTCCCTCAGATTAGCATTATGGAGGTGAGCCGATAAAAAAATGAAAAAGTATTAATCAAGGGCTTCAAGTGCTTTCTCCACATGGAACTCGCCATGAAAAGCATCTCTGTATATTTTAATTACAATTCCTTGCTTGTTAATAATGAATGTTTCTCTGCCTGGTATAAGGCCAAGAACCTTGGAAATACCGTATGTGTTTTTAACAATACCATTTGGATCGCTAAGAATGCGAAAAGGCAAATTGTGTTTTTCTGAAAATTGCTGATGACTCTCAATAGAATCTGAACTAATTCCAATAACATCAGCGCCAATATTAATAAAGTCCTGGTATTTATCCCTGAAACAACAAACTTCTTTGGTGCAGGTTTTTGTTTCATCCTTAGGGTAAAAGAACAGCACTACAGGTTTCTTGTTAAAACAATCACTTAGCTTAAATCTGTTGAGGTTTTGATCGAAAAGTATAAAGTCCGGAGCTTTATCCCCGGGTTTAATTTTATCCATATGAAATTTTTTCAGCTTTAATTTTTATTTGTTTAAAGCTTTATTAAAAACTTAAGTTTATATATAATTATTATGTTATTTCAGGTATTTAAAGTCATGGTTGTTTTTAATGGCCTTAAGGGAGTTTAAAATCAGTCTTATCACATTATCCACATCATCCTTATGAACCATTTCAACCGTTGTATGCATGTATCTTAAAGGAAGTGAAATAAGTGCGGATGCAACTCCACCCATTGAATAGGCAAATGCATCTGTATCCGTACCTGTTACTCTTGAAGCGGCCTGTCTTTGAAAAGGAATTTTAGATTTTTCTGCCGTTTCAACCAACAACTTCAAAAGATTATTTTGAACGGATGGGCCATAAGTTAAAACAGGACCTTTTCCAGAATGAATATCTCCATTTTGAATCTTGTTTATCATTGGAGTTTGTGTATCATGACAAACATCCGTTACAAGTGCTATATTGGGTTTGATAGTGTGAGTGATCATTTCTGCTCCGCGTAATCCAACTTCCTCCTGCACAGCATTAGTTATATATAAACCAAAGGGCAGTTTGATTTTTTCTTCTTTTAGAATTCGGGCTACCTCAGCAATCATAAATCCACCTATTCTATTGTCAAGGGCTCTTCCAACATAATACCTGTTGTTAAGAAAAATAAATTCATCCTCATAAGTAACAACACAGCCTACATGAATTCCCAGTTTTTCAACTTCATCTTTTGTTGTGCATCCACAATCAAGAAAAATATTTTTCAAAGCAGGAGATTCTTCCTTTGACTGATCTCTTGTATGTATTGCAGGCCAACCAAATACCGCTTTTATTATTCCTTTAGGCGTATGTATATTTACTCTTTTTGAAGGGGCTATCTGATGATCAGATCCTCCATTTTTTTTTAAATAGATAAATCCATCGCTTGTAATGTAATTGACAAACCATGATATTTCATCTGCATGGGCCTCAATTACCACTTTGAATGTAGCCTTTGGGTTAATAACCCCTACAGTTGTACCATAAGTATCAACAAAATAATCATCAATGTAAGGCTTAAGGTAATTTAGCCACATTTTTTGCCCTTCAGCTTCAAACCCTGTAGGAGATGGGTTGTTAATATACTGTTCTAAGAATTTAAGAGAGTTTTTATTTAACAGTGAGGTGGATTTTTTTGCCATAACTTATTTTTAAGGGCGTAAAAGTAAAAAAATATGGTAACAATGAATGCAAAATTAGTTTAAACATATATATATGGTTGATAAATTATAAATTTTTTGAATTTATTATTTATATTTGGCTCTATCATTAAATAAAAATTCAACTGATATTTTAAATTCATGAATAAAAAAAATTTTTTTTACCTGCTGTTTTTAATCAGTTTTAACCTGATTGCCCAGGATGACAATCCTGAAATAATTGTAATATCCGATACGGAATCAGAAACTAATCGAGAGGCAATGAAATTGTACAATGCCGGGATTAAAAATTTTCAATCAAAGAACTATGCAGACGCAGTTGGGAATTATTCAGGGGCAATAAACCTTGTGGATAGTTTTGTTAAAGCATATTATAACAGGGGAATGGCCAAATATGAACTGAAGGATTTTTCCGGTGCATCGGCTGATTTTACCAAAACAATTGAATTGACACCTGGCTCGGATATCGCTTTTTTTAGACGTGGAGAATGCTTTCTGGCACTCAAAAAGAAGCCTGAAGCAATGAGTGATTTTGATAGAGCAATTTCAATTAACCCCGGGGAGGCCAAATATTTCTACAACAGGGGGGTAGTAAATTTTGAAAATCAACAATACAAATTAGCCATTGAAGATTTTTCAAAAACAGTTATTTTAGATGATAATCATGCCTATGCATACAATGACAGAGGAAGTGCAAAAAGGAACATGGATGACTATGATGGTGCCATTTCAGACTACAATAAAGCGATAAAAATTAATCCCTCCCTTGCCTTTGTCTATAATAATTCGGGTTCTGCAAAAAAGCGAAAAGGTGATTTCCAAGGGGCTATTGGCGAGTACAACCAGGCAATTAGAATGAAAAGTGATTACTACATTGCCATTAATAACAGGGGCAGTGCGAAATTTGAAATGGGTGATTTCCAAGGTGCAATAAATGATTTTACTGAAGCACTTAAAATAAATCCAAAATATGCTTTTGCTTTTAATAACAGGGCAACCGCTAAATATAAAATGAAAGATTATAAAGGCGCTGTTGAGGATTGCAATAAAGCAATTGGCCTTGATCCTAATTATGGATATGCATTTTTAAATAGGGGTATTGCCAAAGAAATGCTACGTGACCCTGAAGGTGCATGCAGTGATTGGCAAAAAGCATCCACTTTGGGTGTAACCAATGCCGGAAGTTATACAAAGGATTGCAAATAAAATTATTCATTTTGAATCTGCCCAATGTTCATAGGATTCTAAAAAATATAAAACAGATGAAATTAAATAAATTACTTGTTATAGCTGTCGTTTTTCTACAAACCATATTTGCTTACGGGCAAAATGTAGAGTTTTCTAAAGACAATTTTAAAGATCAGAAAGATGGTCTTAAAAAGGCATTAAATGAAATTAGTGAAGGGGATAAATATTTTAGTGAAGGACCATCCCGGTATAAAATAGCAATTGACAATTATCTTGCTGCTCAAAAATTCAATCCCAACAATGCCGTTTTGAATTATAAAATCGGAAAATGTTTGTTGCACACCATTGACAAAACGGATGCTATTCCCTATCTTGAAAAAGCCTATAAATTAGTGCCTGATATTGCTGAGGATGTTCGCTATTTACTTGGCAAGGCTTATCATTTGAACATGGAATTTGATGTTGCCACAACACATTATAAGGCTTATAAAGACAGGTTGACAAAAAACCAGCAGGAAGAGTTGTTGATTGTCAATAGAAATTTAAATGAATGTATAAATGGTAAGGATTTAGTTGCAAATCCTACCAGAGTTTTTCTTGATAACTTAGGTAAAACGGTAAACAGTAAATATCCTGATTATGGACCATTAATATCTGCAGATGAATCTGTACTTATTTTTACCTCTCGCAGGGATAATACAACAGGTTTAGGAATTGATCCTTACATTATGGAATATTTTGAAGATATTTATATTTCATACAATAACAATGGTAAATGGAGTACAGCTGTTAATATGGGAAAACCTATTAATACAGAAGAACATGATGCAACTGTGGGGCTTTCGGCAGATGGACAAAAAATGCTTGTTTATAAAGATGATAAAGGTGACGGAAATATTTATGAATGTGAACTTAAAGGGGATAATTGGTCCAAACCACAAAAATTATCCAAAAACATAAATTCTGCGCACCATGAATCATCTGCATGCTTTTCTCCAAATGGAAAAGCCTTGTATTTTGTAAGCAACAATCCTGATGTTAGTATTGGTGGAAGGGATATTTTCGTTAGTTATGCAGATGAAAAAGGCAAATGGGGAAAATCCGTTAATCTTGGACCAACCATCAATACAAAATTAAACGAGGAAAGTGTTTTTATGCATCCTGATGGTAAGAGTTTGTACTTTAGTTCGCAGGGCCATAAAAGCATGGGCGGGTATGATATTTTTAAATCTGTAATTGATGAGGGTGGAAAATGGTCAACTCCAGTTAATGTAGGGTATCCGATAAATACACCGGATGATGATGTGTTTTTTGTATTGTCAGCAAGCGGAAAGCATGGCTATTATTCTTCATTCAGACCTGATGGAGAGGGTGAGAAGGACATTTACATGATAACATTTTTAGGTCCTGAAAAGCAATTGGTTTTAAATACCGAAGATAACCTTTTAGCCAGTGTTGCCGAACCTGTGAGAGAAAGAGTAATTGAGGAAGCAGTGGTTGTTGAAGCTGCAAAAATTACTTTGCTTAAAGGTGTTATAAGTGATGCGATGACACAAATTCCTTTGGAAGCAGATATTGAGTTAATTGATAATGATAAAAATATTGTATTGGCAAATTTCAAGTCCAATAATAAATCCGGAAAGTATTTGCTCTCTTTGCCTTCGGGTAAAAATTATGGAATTGCCGTAAAAGTGCAGGGATATTTGTTTCATTCCGAAAACTTTAATATTCCTGCAATTGCTGATTACCAGGAAATAACCAAGGACATTCAAATGAAAAATGTAGCAGTTGGAAGCAAAATAGTATTGAAAAACATATTTTTCGATTTTGGTAAATTTACACTAAGGCCAGAATCAACCAATGAGTTGGAAAGACTAATTAAGTTACTCAATGATGTACCAACATTGAAAATCGAAATTTCCGGACATACTGATAACAGGGGTTCTGCTGAAATGAACCAGAAGCTTTCAGAGAACAGGGCAAAAACAGTTGTTGAATACCTTATAAACAAAGGGATTCCTACTTCCAGGCTTGAATTCAAGGGTTATGGACTGACTGAGCCGGTTGCAACCAATGAAACGGATGAAGGACGTCAGGAAAACAGAAGAACTGAGTTTAAGATTTTGAGTAAATAAACCATTCTTTCATACTTTTACTTGCTAAGAATTCCACATGATTAGAACTAAAAAAAAGTATAGCTGACTGCTATACTTTTTTTAGTTCTAATCTTACCTGTTAATTCAATATTTGTCTATTCTTATTTTAATCCTAATAATTTTATCCACCCTGCTGTAAAAAGACGAACTGCTGTGTTGTTTCTGAAAAAAGAATAATAATTTCATTGAAATTGGTATGTTTCAGCCAAAATAATAAATGATTATTTTTTCATCGCTTTATAATCTTTCCTTTTTTATGCGTGTTGTTATCTTTATTGAATTCATAAAAATAAATCCCGGCATTTAGAAAGGATAAATCAAGGTTGTTTTTACCTGGGTTTAATTTTGCAGAATATAATGATTTGCCATAAATATCTTTAATTATAAGACTTTCCTTATTTATACCTTCAAAATCAATAATTAATTCATCATAAAAAGGATTAGGGTATATAAGAAATTGTAGTGGAATATGTTCGTTTAAAGAAACCGAAGAAATCAAGGTAGAGGCAAAATAGTTCTGAATAATCTTGTTTGATGGATCGTATTTATTCAAATATTGAATCCTTGTGCTGGCAGTATCTTCATTGTTATCAGTATAAAAATACATAGTAAATGGTTGTGATGAATTGGCAGGGATTTGAAAACTGAAAGCATTTACCCAAGGCTGCAAGCATACATCAGCACACATGGCAGTTTCCCAACCTGAGGGGATATTGTTCTGAAGTCGTTTAATTTCAATCTCCGCAGCTGATGAACTATTGTTTGTAAGGGTACTATGTATTTCAATGACAGTTCCAGCTAATGCAGAAGCAAAGCTGTCAGTATCCAGGTTAAAAACAAAACTACCGCTAGCTGGAGAGGAATTGCAAGGAATTCCAAGCAAACTATCAATATCACATATCATATTATCAGGAGATTTGTGAAACCAGGCATGTTTTGTATAAACCACTCCATTCGGTTTTATTAGGTAAGCATTATTTGGGGCAGGCCCAAAATATTCCCACCAATTATTACAAGGACCATCTAAAAGAACAGTTGGCAAAATAGTCATATTTGAAAGCATAGTGTTGACCAATGTTTTTCTTTGCCCATAAGTTTTAGGCTGTTCATACAACACGCCCTGCTGTTGATTCTGAGAAGTAACCCAGACAGAACCACTATAAGGGCTTGGGCCGTTGATAGGGTGGGCTTCAACAACATTAACAATAAATATCTTAATGTCATTTGGGTAAGTGTTGTAAATGTAATTTAAAACAGGCATTTTATCTCGGTAAACAGGACAAGTATAATTTCCAGCAACCAGCAATATTGGTTTGCCTTCAGCAAGTTCAGCCTGAATATGAACAGGATTGCCTGCAGGGGTATAAAAAGTAAAATCAGCAATTGTATCTCCAGATTGTAAGCCGCTTGTTTGATAATTCCCTGTATAAACAGGAATCATACAAATAGAATCAGAATCAAGAGGTAGGGAAGCAATTCCAATAGTTGGTTTTAAAAATATGGATTGGCCAAAAACCGAAATTATATTTATATTCAATAACAAAATAAAAATATACTTGCTTTGGGATAGGGATATAATTTGTTTTTTTGTCATAGGGTATAACCTTGTTATATTCATTCCAGTTTGTGAGGGCTATTTCAGAATATTTTCAAAAATATAGTAATCAAATATAATAAAAACAAATTAAATTGGTCAATTAACAGATGCTGACCTAATTATTAAATAAAAGCCAACAGAAAGTGCTTGCTATATTAATTTCACCTTGCTTTTAATTTTCTTTTTTGATAGTTTTTCCTAGAGTTTCTTGGTGCTTTCTTCCAGCACTTGTTTTTCTACTAATGTTCTTCCAATGATTTTATCCAAGCTGCAAATAAATAATTCGAATGAAATCAAAATGATGGATATTATAAGGTGTTGAGGGAACAAATCCCTTATTTTAGAACTACCATTTTTTTTGTTTCAGCCAGAGTTCCAGCATTAAAATGGTAATAATATATTCCATTAGGTAGTGATGTTCCTTCAAATACTATTTCATGTTTTCCTGGTGCTTGTGTTTTGTTTTCCAGGAGGGCAATTTCATGGCCTAAAAAATCAAGTATTTTTAATGAAACTGTTTGGGAAGTAGTAAGATGATAACTTATTGTAGTAATAGAACTGAATGGATTAGGAACATTTTGTTCTAATGTGAATAATGACTCAGGAGTTTTATTTATACCAACATCATTGACCTTTGTACTAAAAGAAAACACCTGAGAGGCCTCACTTAAATAACCTCCATTGTTGGCTGTAACCCTCCAAAAATAAGTGGTTGTATCTTCCAGATTGGTAATGAAAACATTGGTGGTTCTGCCATTTTTTGTAAAAAAGATGTCGGTAAAATCTTCATCACGCGCAACCTCTACTTTATACAGCAAGGCAGTGGCAACTGAACTCCAGGATAAGGATTGATTGTAGGCAATATTAAATGTATTGTTAGCAGGAAAAGTGAGTGTGGGAGCTTCAGGCCGGGTAGAATCATTTCCAATATAAGTAATAAACATTTCAATTTTTTCATTGGGATTATTGTTGGCATCACGCGGAGATGCAACAATATTATCCACTACGCTCATTCCCTCGTAAGCTTTTCCATAAACAGAATAGTTTCCATTAAGGTTGGTGGCCGAGGCTACACAAATAAAAAACTGAGAAGTTGCACTGTTAATATCCGAACTTCTGGCAGCAGATAATATGCCTCTTGTATGTGATACTTCGCTAAATTCAGCATCAACTTTAGGCTGGGATGGGTTTCCATATCCCCATGTGTTTTTTGGTCCGCTCCTTGAGTTTGGATCTCCACCCTGAATCATGAAACCCGGAATAACCCTGTGAAAAGCAGTGGAATCATAAAACTGGGAAGCAACCAAACCACTAAAATTTGCAACATGCATGGGGGCAATTGTAGGAAATAATTCAATTTTAATTTCACCAATTGAAACTCCTGAACGTTTTGCCTCTAATAAGAATTGAGGCTTTTGGGCCTTAACCGTTATTGTTGTTAAAAGAATTAATAAACTTAAGTAAATATTTTTTTGCATAAAAAAAGTATTGGTGGTTTGTGTGGTTGTTTTCAAATTCAGGTAATTTATTTTTTGTACTGTAATTACCATTTGAATAATGTGAAAAAATTCATATTTGAACCAAATATACAGTTTTTAGGGAATAGTTTGACATAGGGTTAATTCTTTAGTTATTAAAATACAAACACAAATATGCAATGCATATTTGTGTTTTTTATCCAAGTAATTTAACAAAACAAGTAGAAACCGCATGCAAGTTTAGTGCTTTTTATTACTTTAGTGCTTGCAGAAAAGGTAGGTGCTTTTAAACGTGCATATAGCCCCACGTTAGTGTTAATAGCCCTAAAATAGACATAGTATTAATACATACATATGAAAAAGAATAAAAAAAAATGGTCTCTTTTGCTGGTTTTTGTCTTGGTTATGACCCAAGTATTGGGTTTAACCGGAAAAGTAGCTGCTCAAAAATATGCAGACAAGGCCTATTATCTTGTAGATAGCTTAAACCTGGAAAATCTGACAAGATCAGAGCGACAGTTAGTGGACAGCTGTCTGAAAGTTTACCACTCATCCAAAGATGACACCAGTAAAGTAAATGCAATAAACGGTATAGTAGAGGAAAGTGAAGATGAAAATGTGTGGCCAAAGTACAATCAGTGGGTATTTTCCTTTGTTCAAGAGAAACTTGCCACCCACCCATCCTCCCTGATAACCAAATCCCTTAAAATTTCCATGGCTGGCGCATTAAACAACATCGGGTTTCTTCATGACAACCAAGGCGATATACCTCTGGCATTGGATTACTACTACAAATCCCTTAAAATACAAGAAGAAATCGGTGACAAAAGTGGAATGGCCAACTCTTACAATAACATCGGGGCTATTTATAAAGAACAGGGTGATATACGTCTGGCACTGGATTACTACCACAAATCCCTTAAAATACAAGAAGAAATCGGTGACAAAAAAGGAATGGCCTACTCTTACAACAACATCGGGCTTGTTCATTACAACCAGGGCGATATAACTCTGGCACTGGATTACTTCCACAAATCCCTTAAAATAAGGGAAGTAATTGGTGACAAAAGTGGAATGGCTAACTCTTACAACAACATCGGGGGTATTCATAAAGACCAAGGCAGCCTGTCCCGCCAACAATGCAATTGTGAAGATGATGGCGGGAATATCCCTCTGGCACTGGATTACTTCCACAAATCCCTTAAAATAAGGGAAGAAATTAGTGACAAAAAGGGAATGGCCGGCTCTTTGGCAAACATCGGCAGCTTAGTGCTGTTAGAGGGCACGGCTTTGGGTATGAGTGAGGTTTTAGTGTTGTCAGCAGCCAGAAAAAATGGAGAGCGGGGCTTGACAATCGCCCAGGAGATAGGTTTTCCTGCGGTGATAAAGCTTAACGCAGCCCTTTTGAGCAAGGTGGCCATAAAAGAGGGTAACTACAAAGAAGCCTTTGAAATGCGCAACCTGGAGATCCAGATGCTTGATAGCATTACCGGCAAAGAAGCCATTGAAGCCACTGTAAAGCAACAGGCCAGATACGAATATGAAAAAGCACAGGCAATAAAAGACATAGAACATGAAAAGCAAATGGCACTTTCTGCCGAACGGGAAGAAAAACAAAAAATCCTCAGCTATTCGGCTGCCGGGGCCTCGGTGCTGCTTATCGCCTTTTTGCTGTTTGTATTTAACCGCCTGAAAGTTACCCGCAGGCAGAAAGATAAAATTGATACCCAGAAACAGGAAATCGAAAAAACACACGAACAATTATCTCTACATCACAAGGAAATACAAGATTCCATTAAATACGCCAAACGCATTCAGGAGGCCATCCTGCCTTCTATGTCCGCCATGCATGGGGCATTGAAAAACGGCTTTGTGCTGTACAAACCCAAAGATGTAGTAGCCGGAGACTTTTACTGGCTTGAAAATGTCGGGGGTCAAACTTTCTTTGCAGCTGCTGATTGTACAGGACATGGCGTTCCCGGTGCAATGGTAAGCGTGGTGTGTTCAAATGCACTGAGTAAAGCATTGCTTGAAGAAGGCATAACAAACACCGGTAAACTACTGGACAGAACACGGGAAATTGTCATTGACCGATTGGCAAAAAGCGGTGAAGAAGTAAAGGACGGCATGGATATTTCTCTTTGCGCCCTTGATTTTACCAAAAACACCCTGCAGTGGTCAGGGGCAAACAACCCGCTGTGGATACTGCGTAGCGGGGATATCATAGAATACAAACACGATAAACAACCAATCGGTATCCATGACAATGCCACAGCATTTACCAGCCATGATATTGAACTTCAGAAAAACGATACACTTTACATTTTCACAGACGGCTATCATGACCAGTTTGGAGGAGAAAATGGAAAGAAATTCCGGACAAAACAGTTAAGAGAAAAGTTGTTAGCTATGCAGGGTATAAACATGGAGGAGCAGAAAACGATTTTAAACCGGGAATTTGATACTTGGAAAGGCGACCTTGAACAGGTGGATGATGTTTGCGTGATTGGAGTGCATGTGTGTTAATAATTGCAAATTCACTGACAGAACATGAAAAGCTAGTGCTCAAAGTCAACTTTTGATAGGGGGTACTAATGATACTTACGCAAAGGAAAAGCCATGTTTAAGAAATAAAAAAATCATCTTTTCTGTACGAGTTTTTCAAGGGCATCCAGATGCTCATTGAATGCTTTTTTTCCTGTTTTAGTTGCTTTATAAGTTGTATTTGGTTTTTTACCGATAAATGATTTTTCCACTAAAATATATTCTGCTTTTTCAAGGGCAGAGATGTGGCTGGCGAGGTTACCGTCACTAACATCCAGCATTTCCTTCAGGGTATTGAAATCAATTTTAGTGTTAACCATAAGTACAGACATTATTCCAAGCCTGATCCGGTTTTCAAAAGCCTTGTTAAGATTGTGAATAAAGCTTTTCATTTTATTATTGAACTATTTAAAAAACTATTTGAAAATTTCATTTGTACTATTTTTTAGACAATACCTTAAAGTTCTTTTGTTGCTATTCTTGTTTTGACTCATATTTAAAATACATAGCAGTGCCATAAACAATATGCAAAACTCCAAAACCAGATGCCCAGAACAAAAGGCCATAACCAATATAGAAGGAAGAAATAAGTCCAAGGATTATTTGGCATATTCCCAAATACCTAATATCATCCAGGGTGTATTTGCTTCCATTCAATAAAGCCAGGCCATAAAAAACCAGAGTGGCAGGAGCAACCAGCCCGATTATTCCATGATAAAGCAATGCCATGCAAAATAATCCACCTGCAATCAATGGAATGGATATATTGATTAATAATTTTCGAGCTGTTTTGTCCCATATTTTCAAACCCTGTTTTTTGGCTTTTCGCGTTGTGAAGAAAACCCCTGCACCTATAGATGCTACAAGAACACACAGGGCAATAAGTACGATTTTATAAATTAATGAGCTATAGTCCTCTGAATTACTTAGGACATCATAATAATGCCTGTTGTATTTCATTCCAAGTAAGTAATAAGCAAAAGCAGCACCTAACAAGGCAAATACCCCTGCGAAAACCCCTGATAATCCGCTTAGGGAAATAAATCTAGAGGATCGTTCCATTAAAGATCGTATTTCAGAAATGTCTTTTAAATAATTTTCTTTTTGCTCCATAAAAGCACTTTGAATTGCAAAGTAAATACAAAATATTTAATTGTGCAAATTTTATTGTTTTTGTTTTTTGAAACATTGTTTATACTTTTTATAAAACCCGAAATAGGATTGTTTTCAGATTTTTCCAAGCCAAAATCCAGTAAATCCTCTTAAAGGTATAATTATGGTTTAGTTGAAAGACAACTTTTATTAGGTTTAAAAATGAAACACTGGATAAAGGTGTAAATAGAAAGCATGCAAGCTTTTATTATTTTTCCAGATCCAGGGAAAGCAATAATGATTTGCAATACAGATTAATTCATTTTTAGCTTATTAAAATGTTAAAAGGCCCTTTTCTCAAATCGCTTGTTTCTTGAACAAGGATTGCAGTTGATCAAAACATATTTTAATTCCTTGTTCAAATCCCATTTCTACCATTTTTTTTAAGTCTTCTTCAGACTCATAAAAGGTTTTAAATTCTACTTTTGTACCTGCAGAAATTTCAGAAAATTCCGCGGTGCCTTTTGAAGCAGGAAGATCAGAAAGCACATTTCCTTTTTCATCACTAAAGACATCTTCAAAAGCATATTTTTTTAAGTAATCAATGTCCTCATAATTCATTCTTCCCCAATGTTTTTCATTCTCAGGACCTACCATTGCATATAACCAGTAACCACCAACTGAAAAATCCATATATTTAGTTTCAGCATGCCAAGGTGCTGGTGCCCACCACTGGTTGAGGATTTTGCTGTCTGTGAATGCCTGCCAAACATCTTTAAGGGGTGCATTAAACTCCCTTGCTACAAGAATTGATTTATTATTGAAATCTTTAGTAACCTGTGTTTCATTGATCCCGTTCATGTTTTTTATTTTTTCAATTATTAATTTATTACCATTGCCTGGAATTAAAATCTCAACTATAAGTAAACAGACATGATATTTAGTTTCTTAAAAAATTCCTCATTAATTGCTTTTTTTTCCAAAACTGTTCTTATTCTGATCTTGTGCAAATGTTTGGCCATTTTTACTTGTAAAATTTATGACTCATTTCCTTATATTTTAGTTTGAATCCTGTTTTATTGTTGTTCTCAAAACAAGACTATTTAGTGAAAGCACTCAAGCATATTAATTTTTCTATAACTTTGACGTTCAGTTAACAGCTAAAAACAACAGCACAAAACACCCTCAGCACTTAGAATAAATAATTTAAATGGAAAATACATCAATACCAAAACAAGACGCAGTTATAGAAGCTAATAGCGGTGATTGTTCTTTATACTCTGCGTATTTTGTAACCCTTTGTTTGCAGGACAGAATGCTGCTTTTCGGTGAAGTGGTAAAAGGAAAAATGCAATTATCTGAAATAGGCTCTTATGCATTAAGGTATTGGGAAGAAATAGCAATACGTAATCCCTACATTACATTAGATGCCTTTGTGGTAATGCCCAACCATATACATGGAATTTTAGTGATTAATAAACAAGGGAATCAAAAAGAAATAATGTCAAGCATTGTAGGTTCCTATAAAGCGGTAGTTGAGAAATCTGCCAAAGAAGTATTTCGCAAATTTGCATGGCAATCAAAAATTCACGCCCAATTGATTAAAGACAAAACCACGCATACCACAATTGCTGATTATATTGCAAACAATCCATCCAAATGGAGGCATGATAAATTTTATAAATCTTAATTCCTTGACCCTATTTGATGGGCATAGTTTTTTGTTAGAACACCAAAAAATCAGCTGTTTTTAATTTGCATTAGCAAGCCATTATCAAACTGAATTTGCTGAAACAAAAAGCCTTTAAATCTCCTGATTTAAAGGCTTTTTGTTTTCAATTTGATATTTTTTCAAACCTCTTTGGTGATTCCGCTGGGTATGAACCATTCTACGGCAAATGGGAGTAAAGACATCCAAAGGCCAGCCCTTATTGCAATTTAATTTTTAGGCTGTAATCATTATTGGATAATATGAAAACATAGGCCATTTCTTCTTATCTGTGGCATTTATGACTAGCTTAAATTTTAGTGGTAAACAAAAAAATAAATGATTAAATTTAGTTTAAAAATCCAAATGGAATTTAATCTAAAGAAAAAACTCATACAGCTATATTATAACATTATTCAAAGTTTAACCTTTGTTCCTCTAACCATCCTAATTGGATACTTTATTTTAGTCATAATTCTTATTAAATTACATGATACTGAAATAGGGCTTGAATCAGCAAGGGCATTTCCCTGGATACAAGTTAAAAGTGTTGCTTTGGCTTCAGAAATAATAACTACACTTTTAACCGGAATGATTTCCCTTACTGTTTTTAGTTTTTCTGTTGTAATGATCATCCTGTCACAAGCAGCTCAAAATTTTATTCCTAAAATCCTATATAAATTAAAGGAAGACAAGTTTATGCATATTGTACTGGGATGTTACATTGGAACAATAACTTATTATATTGTATTGCTGGTAAATTTTGGCATGGAAGGAGAGGAAACTATTGTTCCCTATATTGCATTTATTGTAGGGGTCTTACTTTCCATTATTAATATTTTTCTGTTTGTTTACTTTATTCACAGAACCTCCCTTTCTATTCACGCGCGAAGAATAACAGAAAGATTATTTAACAATACCAAAGAAAAATTGAAGGAAGAAAAAAATAAATACAAAGAAGATGAAGAAACTATAAGGTTAAATACTACAATTCAATGGAAGAATTACAATTCTAATTCATCAGGATATTTACAATCAGTAGATGATGGACTAGTGAAATTTCTTGCTAAACGAGATTTGATTTTAAAAATACACCCTGTTTTTGGTGAATACATAGTTGAAAAAATGTTGTTATTGGGATTAAACAAGGAAGTTGATAAAGAAACATTAAAAGAGATTGAATCAGGCTTGATTTTTTATAGTGAAGAAAGGGTTGAAGAAAATTCAAAATATGGATTCAGACAAATCAGCGAAATTGCAGTTAAGGCATTAAGCCCTGGAATAAATAATCCTGGTACAGCTATTTTTTGTATAGAATACCTCACTGAACTTTATGCTATTTTGATAAAACAAAACAACAGTATTTACAAACGGGATAAATCGGGATTGGTAAGAATTATAGCCAAAGATGAAAGTTTTGAAGATATCTTGTTTTTGAGTTTTAGTTCTATAAAAAATTATGGAAAAAAAGATATAATGATAATGGAAAAATTAGTAAAACTGCTTGCCAAAATATCCCCCCACGATATTGATAAAAAGCACCAGGAGTATTTAAACCATTTACTTGTTTCGGTTTTTGATTCAGTTAAGGAAAATATAAACGATAAAATTGATTTGAAAAAATTTTATCAAACCACTGAAATTATTTGCGGCAGGGATGATTATTTTAAAGAAGCGATTATGGGTTATAGTTTTACTTCACTGCTGATATAAAAAAGTAAGGCTTGGTTTATTCTGCATTTTGTATTGCTCTGACTTAACTTCTTCAATTTTGAATTCATTTTTATTTAAATAAATCAGTCCATCCTAAATTTTTTATATATTTTAGTATCCATTAATTAGGGATAATAAGTGGGAATTTTACTTTTATAAAAACACCAAGAACAATGAAGTTTAAATTTTTTTTAAGCCTGCTCTTACTTTTGTTTATTAATATTTGTTTGATTAATGGGCAGTCAGAACCAACTTTTAGTGGTGAAATAACAGGAAAAACAATTGATGCCAAAGGCAATTTATATACAACAGGATATTTTTCAGGCATTGTCAGGTTCGGGCACTTGACTTTAAGAAGTACAGGAGGGGAAGATATTTTTATCGCAAAATATGATCCATCAGGAAGGGCTTTATGGGTAAGTAAGGCAGGAGGGGATGGAAATGATGCTTCAAGAGCAATTTGTTTAGATAAGGATGGTAATACTTATATTACAGGGGAGATATCAGGAAAAACAAATTTCGGGAGGTTTGTAGTAACTTCGGGAGGAAGTGTGGGAGCTTTTGTTGCCAAATTTAACCCTTCTGGAGATTTATTATGGATACAAGTTAGCAAAAATAAAGGAAGTAGTTGGGGAAGTGCTTTACAAGTAGATGGCGAAAAAAATGTATATGCCACAGGGGCTTTTGAAAATGAGATTGCTTTTGAAAATTCCCCACTTAATAGCAATGGTAATTTAGATGGTTATTTTTTAAAGATTTCTCCCTCAGGTAAAGTGGTATGGGCAAATAAACTAGGAAATAAGGGCGAGGACAGAGCCTATTCCATTTCATATAATAATGGCAATATTTTTATTGCAGGACAAGAAGAAAACAATGGTGTAATTAATGCTTATTTGTCAAAGTATTCCTCTTCTGCTGCTTTGCAATGGTCGCTAAAAGCGGAAAGTACTTCCCCTTCTTTAGGAAAGTTAGTTGTAAGCGATGTAAATGGGAATTCGTTTTTTATCGGATCATTTTATGGTGAATTAAAAATTGGTAATAATACCTTGAAAAATTCGGGTGCTTCTGATATCTTTTTGTCAAAAATTAATTCACAAGGAAAAGTAGAGTGGGTGAAGCATTTGGCTGGGGCCGGATATGAAATAGCCCTGTCTTCTGCAATAGATAAAGACGCAAATATTTATATTACAGGATCCTATACAGACAGTATTTCTATTAATGGAAATTCTATTTATTCCAATGGAGGAGAAGATGCCTTTTATACTAAAATAAGTCCTGAAGGGAAATGCCTTTGGTTGAAGAATATTGGAAATCGAAAAAATGATGTGGGAACAAGCATCCTAACTGATAATTTTTTAAATTGCTACCTTGCAGGTAGATACACGTTGTCAGCGCATTTTGATAAACAAACATTAACAGCAAAAGCTGGAAATGCTGTTTACATGGCAAAACTTAATTCCAAGGGTAGTTTTGAATGGGTAATAAATGCATTTGAACCAGATCCAAATTTTGATTTTAATGCAAACGCTGATTATGTGGATTTATATGCAAAGCTAATGTATGGTAAAGATTCAAAAAACTCATTAATAAATCAGATAGTGAAATTGGAGGATAACAAGGGTGAGGTATTAATGGTAACGCAAACCGATGATTATGGAGATTTTTCATTTAAGAATGTTAATGCCAAAGAAAAATTCAATATCGTTTTAGAAAAAAACGTGAATTTGCCCTCTGATGCACCTCTATTTATAGCAACCCAAACAGGCGTTTTATTAAAAGAATTAAGTAGAGATAAAAACAACAACTTCTCTTATGAAATTCTTCCGGCAGAAGTGAAAATTTTAACCATTATCCCGGAGGATAATGCCGAAATAAAAATAAAAAATTTCAAAAAATCCTCAGAAAATGAAGTTTCTTTTACTGAAAACATTCTTTATGAATCAGGACAATCAGAATTAGATATGGAAGCAAAGAAAATGCTGAATAAACTTTTTGCCACTTTAAAACAAAACCCTACTTATAAACTTGAAATTTATTCCCACACCGATTCAAGAGGAGATAATGAATCCAATTTAAAATTATCTGAGAAAAGAGCTGGTCAGGTTAAGGATTATCTTGTTAAAAAAGGACTGGAAACCCAAAGAATTATTTCAAAAGGATTTGGAGAAAGTCAATTGTTAAATCGTTGTAAAGATGATGTTGATTGTTCTGAACTAGAACATCAGTATAACCGAAGAACCGAATTTAAAATTAAGAAAGTTTAAATTTTTTATAAAAAAAAACTAACCGTATTTTCTGGTATAAAGTTTTCTCCTTGAATTCGTGGATATGTTCTACTTTATGCTGTTCCGGAACATGTGCTCTACCAATACCGTTTTGCTTAATAAGTTTAAAAGATACTATTCATGTTTTTTTTTCAATGCTTTTCAATATCATTAGCTTTCAAAGCAATGTACTTTGCACCCTTTTTACTAAGTGATAATTTTTTAGGAGTTTAGAATCTTTTTTTAACTCACTCATTACAGCGTTTAACTTGTTTTGATATTGTGGTTTTTGTTGCTCTTTTATTTGACTAATATAGTATAGCGCTCTTATTACCAAATCGTTTTCTAAAATACCTACTTCTTCTTTTGTGATTTTTTTATAGCGGTTATAAGTATTAATTGCCCCCTGGTAATCTTTGGCCATTATATAAGCCATAATAAGAGCAACAAATAACCCGTCATATAATTTTTTAAATGATTTTTGCTGGTATTCGTGCAGTATTTTTTCAATTAATTTAATGGCTTTTGTTTGCTGTCCTGCGAGAATTAAAAAAAGAGCATAAATATTGCACAAATTTATGTGCTTTAAATATCCCTCCTTCTCCCAATCCACATTATTTAATAGTGAATTGCAAAGTTCCGAAGTTTCAGAAATTTTTGCAATTACCGGATCAGTTATTTTATTGAAATAATAATTGGTAAGTAAATAGCTGCCCTGTATGCTGATTGCTATAAACAAAGCAGCATTTATATTGGCATCTGTAGAGGTAGTAGTCCCCCATTTTGATATAATTTTTGAGCATGCTGCATTCACCTCTTTTTCATCCATCTCCAGGCGGGTATATTTTAATAGCATATAATCCAGGCTCAATATTTTATCTTTGTATTTTGTTATTAACAGATAAGGGTGTTTTTCTAATTCCCTTGCTGTTGATTTAATTAATTCGAGGGTTGATTTTTCATAAAATTCCTTGTGATTAAAACAACTTAGCACATTTAAATAAGATTGTTTGGCTATGAGTTGAACTGATTGGGATTTATTTGTAAAAAAAGACTTAAAATAGACAAGTTCATTTGGTTTTATTTTTTTTTGTATGGAGGAATTTATAGCATGTTTAACCAGTTCATCTTGTTTTTGAATAAGTGTAAGCAGTGTATTGTAATTAGTAACATGGTCATAAAAACAGGTTTTGGAAAAGGTTTTTGAATGCGTGGGAAAATGTTGATTTACCAAATCATGAAGTTTGACCAAAAAACCGTAATCTTCAATTTTTTCTCCAACTTCTATTACAATCTTTATTTTATTGATTACCTCCTGCCTCTTGTTTTCAAACAATAAATTGTCGATTTGCGTTAGAGAATCATAAAGAAAATTTGGAAAATGCTGGATTAAATACGCACTTAATTTAAAGGTATGATGTGCTAGTTGATTGAGCCTTTTTAAAGTATCTTCATTTTTATTACCATATATTTTGCTGGCATAAAAAAGGGAGGAATCGTCCTTGTTTTTTCTTATGGTTTTTATCAATTTAAGGGGAAGCGAATGGTTCTTGTTTTTTAAGAATTCCTCAAAAAAATCCAATTGAGCAGAAGAAGTACTGGAAACTACTTTTTGAATGATGTAATTCATTTTCCCATCTTGTTTTGATAAAAGTACGAGAATTTTTATTAACAAAAAGTTAGTTTACTTTTACCCTCAGAAAATAACAAATTCATTTTAATTATGAAAAAGATTTTACTAAAAAACCGGGCAAATAAATTTTTATTGGTTGTACTGGCAATAAATTCGATATTTTTTGCAGGCGATCTTTTTGCGCAAAATGCCATAGGTCATAAACAAATTACATTTCAGGATCCTTCAAGGGCAAACAGAAATATACAAACAGAAATATATTACCCTGCAACTGTTGCAGGAGATAATGTAGCCATGGCTGCAGGGGAATACCCCGTAATTGTTTTCGGACATGGTTTTGTAATGGCCTGGGACGCTTACCAAAACCTATGGCAGCAATTTGTGCCAAGGGGATACATCATGTTGTTTCCAAGAACAGAAGGAAATATTTTTGGCACAAACCACCAGGAATTTGGCTGGGATCTTAAATTTTTAGTTACCAGAATGCAAAGCGAAAATAATATATCAAGTTCGATTTTTTACAATCATGTGGCACAGGAAACAGCCCTTATGGGACATTCGATGGGCGGAGGAGCTGCGTTTTTAGCGGCCGATTCATTGTGCCAGAACGGGAATATTAATTTAAAAACAATTATAGGATTGGCTCCGGCAGAATCAAGTACCAATGGGGTTTCCTCAATTAAATCTGCCAAAAGCATAACTGTTCCTGCTGTTATTATGTCAGGAAGCCAGGATGGAGTAACACCGCCCATACAACACCATATACCTATGTATGACAGTTTAGCATCTGATTGTAAGACCTTCATAAATATTTTGGGTGGAGCGCACTGTTATTTTGCAAACACTAATACCAATTGCGATTTTGGGGAAGGCACCTCATCCAGCGGTATTTCCATTACTAGAGCCAATCAGCATGCGGTTACTTTTGATTTTATAAATCTTTGGCTTGATTACACATTAAAAGGAGATTGCATTGCCTTTGATGTGTTTAATGATTCTTTAAATTCATCCATTAGAATTTCAAATAACCAGGAATGTGTAATGAATCCTGTTCCCGGAATTTATCAAAACGGAAATGATCTGTTTTCTAACCAAACGGGGCTGAGCTATCAATGGTTTTTAGAAGGAAATCCCATATCCAACAGTAATTCAATATCAATTACTTTTACACAAAATGGAAATTATACAGTAGCTGTTTTTTATGCTAATGGTTGCAGTGAACTTTCAATTCCGTTCTCTGTTACTTCGGTTGGCATAAGTGAAAACGGCTTGGACAATTTCAGTGTGTATCCAAATCCATCCAAAGGTTTAATCGCAATTAAAGGAACCAGCCTAAGCGGGAAGCAAGTAACTATTTTTAATGCATCAGGACAAAACATGCAGGATTTTAGTATAGAAAATGATTTTACTTTAAATCTTTCCAATTTAAATAATGGGATCTATGTTTTGAAAATTAATGAATTTACCCAACGCATTTTATTGATTAAATAATATTGTTGTCCGGTCAAATTCAAAAAAGAATCCTCATTTCACTTTTTCATTCGGATTGACTTTCTTATCAGTATGTTAAAATGAAAAAAAATGGGTTGGTAGCCCGCTGGGAGACCAACCCAATGCTATTAAATATTCAAGCCGAAAAGGTTATTTTATCCGCTCAAAAAAGAAGGAAATTCAGTAATTATAGCTGTTAAGGACTTTGGTATTGGTATTCCACCCGATAAAATCTTCCAGGATTTCGATTGTTTTTTTAGGGTTGAGGAATCTTCTTTTCACTTTCAGGGACTTGGCATAGGCCTGCATATAGCAAAGGAAATTGTTGAAAGGCACGGTGGGACTATAATGGTTCACAGTGAGGTTGGTTCCGGTTCGGTTTTTAGTTTTTCTTTGCCAATTTTAAAGTATTGATAGCTGGTAGTATAGGTTTTAACTAAAACATTCCAAAAATAACCAAATCAATTCCCCCTTTATCAATAGCAATATTAGGCGCGATGGGCTGGGTGAAAATCTAGCGTTATGTGAAGGAGTTCATAAGCGTTGAAAAGATGCGAAAATACCCTTAGCCGGGCTTGTTTTCACCCGTTTTTTGCTTACTTTTAAAAAAATAAGAATACATTTAAAAAAACAACATTCAATAAATTACACACAAAAAGAAATTGGAAAAAACAAGTTGATTATTTGAAAAGAACTATGTTTGTTAAGATATATACAAGTTAACCAATAGCCTAGCGGTGCGTGCAGCAAAATCTTCCCAAATAAATTTCAACAATCTTTGCCCATTCTTTGTGATTTTTTAAATTTTCCCTCCCCTTTTTTTTAATTTTTTAATGCCATTGCACACAAGTGCCACATTTGTTTTTTCCTTCCCACAAAGGCAGACACACTTAAAAAACAAAAGAGGCGCTTTTCCCCGCGCAGATTTCTGCATTTTTTATTCCGTTTTGCCCCTAACTTTTATTAGTTAGAGTAAATATTATATTATGTTTGTGTAATAATATTTTTTATTTCAATTTATGTTGTAAATATTAAAATTTAATATTAGTTGATTTAACATTATTCTTATGAAATATAATATTGAAATAATATATTCTAAGTTTCTGCCCTCAAGGTTTGAAGATGATGATGACTTAACAAAAGCAAGTGATGATTTTAAATACTTTCCAATTGAAATACCAGTCAATGTCGATAATTATGGTCAAATTTATATTAACCTAAATTATTATCTAAAAGCAGATTTTAAATTTCCATTAATTACGAAAGAGTGTAAGTGTTTTAACAAAAACAATCATTTATATTTAAAATATTCCTTTATTATAGAAACAGAATTGAATGAACATGATTTCTCAAACCTTATTTGGTTAATAGCAAAAAAAGTTTCAGAATTTTCAATAGCCCTTCAGATTGCTTTGCCTGGCTTTGTACACTTTTCAAAAGGCTATGTTTTTTCTAATGGAAAATTTCTTTTTAAAAAGGATCCTTTGTTTTCAATTTGTCAAGAAATGCTTCCAGTAATTTCTGAAATCGGCTGGCCTAAATTAACGTCTATTGAGCCTTTAATTGTATGGCGATGGATTGAAAAGAATTTTAATGGTCTTGATAATTTCAGTACAAATAATACACAGCGTGCAGTTTTTGCTTTCACAAATGTATTTGATAAAATCACTTCACATTTCCATATCGATTTAATATGGATAATGATTGCATTGGAGTCATTGTATACTAGAAACAATGTAGGAGTCAAAGAACAATTAATGGAGAAAATACCATTACTTCTTGGTGAGACAAAAGAATTTAAAAGTATTATTAACAAATTATATTCTTTTCGTTCTAATTTTTTACATGGAAATACTGATATTCCAAGTAAATTTAACTTTAACGAAGAGCATGATGAAAATATAAAATTCATGTTTAAATATTTTGATACAACTGCAATTTCTACAGCAATTTTGATTGCTACATTTCAATATATGGTTCTTAATAATAAAGAAGAATTAGTATTTAAGTTTAGTTTAGTGAAAAAATAATTAACTTTTGGCTGAAAGACATATTTAATTCCAATGGCCTTTTTTCTCATTTGAATTAAATAATTCGCTATGTTTACTCGGAATTATAATTGAAAATTATATAATGGGTAAAAAAGTTATAATTAAAAGAAATCCAGACTTCGAATGGTGCATGGTTGAATTAGGGCAATTAATTGTTCCAACTAAGCAAGAAAAATATAAACCTCTTATTGGTTATGAAGGAATAATGAAGGACACAGATAACATAGATGTTATATTAAAAGAGCTTTATGTAAGAAACCCTGATAAGGAAATTGTAAAAAGATTTGAAGAAAAATTTAGACAAAGTATTTCAAAAGATCTTGAAAAAAAATTCCCAATTAAAAAGCCAGAAACTGTAGAAATTATTTTAAATATTTACGTTGAAAAAAAACGATATTTTGATGTAGATGTTGATAATTTAGCTAAAACAATTCTAGATTGTTTTAGTGGAATATTAATTGAAGATGATAGCCAAGTAATTAGTTTGCTAGTTCAAAAAAGAATTGGCCAATTCAATATGTCAGGTATCTCTATTGGCTTAAGAAAGATTGATGATTTTAACAAAAGTTTGTTCGAAGACATAAAGCTATATTATTATGAAGAATTTGAAGATTAATTTATAATATTCTTATCAAATTATTAAGTCTTTAGTTAATTAAAAAAAGCTGCTATAAAGTCTTGAGCAGGAAATCAGCCCGCAGTCAAAAGCACATTTTCAATTCACACCAAACCCTTCGCTCAAACCAAAAATTGCAAATAAGCTTTCGCCTTTCCCTCCAAGAAAAAAATTAAAAAACCTACCCGCAAAAAAATTTAAAAAAACACCCAATCACACTAAGCTTTCAAAGTTCAGCACTCGAAGTTATTACTCATTTATGACAGACATTTCTAGAGCAACTTTTTACTCTCCATTAACAGAAGGCCATCGGTTAACATTGCATATCCGCAAGTGGCGGTCTTGGTGCTCTATTGCAAAGCCTTTAATTTCTATTAACTTTGCTGCTCGCGGTTTTTGGTTCGGTGCAATAATCGCCACCTGCGTATATGCAAATAACGTTATGCGGCAGCCTTTTCGAGCCGCTAGTCACAGAATGGATTGGTGGCCTTTCTTGCCTTTTTCATTTAGCAACTTCTCTGCAAACTTTCAACACCTGGAGATGCCATCGCTTCGTGCTATATCCTTTTTACCCCCGCGCAAAAAAAACAAAATTGCCATCGCAGAATAGCACTTTTGCTTTTTCCACTCACACTGGCTTACACACAGATCAAAATCAAAAAAGCTATTTTCCTACGCAAGTTCCTGCATTTGATTATGAAAAGTCAGTAAATTAAGAAATACTATATTTATGAAATTTTTAAGATTTCTGTTAGTGAAAAACATACTAATCATACTGATACTTCTGACAATTGGCTGTAATCAAACAGAAACTCCTTTTGAAACAGATAACATTCAATTTTGTAATGACTCATTGGTTGCAGAATATTTTTACCCAAATGACAATGAACCTACATATGACAAGAAAGCCATAAAAAGGCATTTTCTTCAAAACTATGAAACTCAAGAAAATCTGAAGAGTGAAAATGGATATTTAACAATTTCATTTATTGTAAACTGCAAAGGACATTTAGGAAAATATACTGTTGAACAAATGGGACTGGATTTTAAACCTTATGAATTTAATTTTGAAATTACTCGCCAACTTTTAGAACTAACCAAACAATTGGATAAG
Source organism: Bacteroidota bacterium (assembly GCA_013696965.1). Lineage (NCBI taxonomy): Bacteria > Pseudomonadati > Bacteroidota > Bacteroidota bacterium. Next base: position 54,087 of record JACCXN010000060.1, read on the forward strand.
TGGGCAGTGTTCACTTCAGAAGGAATCGAATATGACCACCACAGATACTTGACATTTAAGATTGAAAATGGAGAAATAACAGAAATTACACCATGAAAGCCAACCTCTTAGTACTTGTAATTTTTGTTGTCGGTTGTAAACCACATGACAGAGAAGATCCTTTCTCTAAGCTTACCTTGAAAGAGCGAATTGAGCTTTCGAAAAGCTATTATGAAGAAGCCTCTCATTATGGACAAGGTGGAAAAAAGTATTTCGTTTATTTAGATAGTGCAATATTAGCTAATCCTGAAAATGGAATCGCATATAAAGAAAAATCTGTTTGGTATTTTAAGACTGGACAGCATTTAAAGGGAATGGAGCTGCTTAACAAAGCAGTAGAATTGGATTCCCTTGAATTAGGCTACAGAGGTTGGCTTAAACTTTATTGGTTACGAGACTTTACTGGTGCAATTGAAGATTTAACTGCATACGATAACTTGACTTCAACTACTGATTATCCAATGGGTGATAATTTGTATTTTACAAGGGGCTTAGCAAAAAAGCAATTAGGCGACTTTGAAAATGCACTTAATGACTTTAATAAATGCATTGAAATAGATGGAGCCAGGGGAGAAAATTTAATAAATCATTATGTTTTTCTTTACAAAGGAATAACCCTTTTTCAAATGAATAGAACAGAAGAAGCTTTGTTCAGTTTTAATAAAGTTTTGGAATCCTATGCCAAATGCCCAGAAGCTCTTTATTATAAAGGTATGGTATTAGAATATTTAGGACAGAAACTGGAGGCCAGAGAGAATTTTTTAGAATCATACAAATATGGACAAAGTGATTATCTACAAAGGGATCCATATATTGAATTATTTGACCAACTTTATCTTTCAGACATCGAAGAAAAACTTAGAGATTGAATAGATGAAATGCCGCATTCCACCCACGATTCCACCACATTTCCAATTCACACTGACTCCCCTCAAAAGCCAAAAATTGTAAATAAGGTTCCACCTTTCCCACAAGAAGAATTTTGTTTTTTTCTCCCCTCATAAAAAGGATATAACACCCTCACACACCGCCCAACTGTTGCTATCCATTGACGTTGTGCTGTTCGCAACTAATCGTGACTTCCTAGACATTGGGTAATGCCATCGCATAACATAAAGCTAAAAATAGTAACTTTGAGTCATTATAAATTTATCCATTTGTTGCGTTAGACCCTTGAATTCACCAAATTGACCATATGAGAACATTAGTATCGATCTTTTTTTTTCTAACTTTTTCGGTTTCGGCATATTCAGAAACAACACTTCAGGAATCCAAAAAAATTGCGACTTTTTGTAAATTATGGGGCTTTCTTAAATACTATCACCCAACAGTTGCAAAAGGAAAAATTGAATGGGACAAAGAATTTACTGACCGAATTAAAGTAGTTAACTCCTTAAAATCAAAACAAGAAATTAATAGTTATTATTCGGAATGGATTAATAGTTTAGGCAAAGTAAAGTATTGCAAAAAGTGTAAAAACGACATTCCTGACAGTCTAAAGTTTAATCTTGATTTAGCTTGGTTAAGCGATTCAAGCATATTTACAAATACTTTAATTAATCAACTACAATTTATTCACCAAAACAGAAATCGAAGGAAGAACTACTACGTTCAACAATACGCGTTTGTTGGAAATACAAAATATATGAACGAAAAACCTTACAATGACTCCATTTTTCCTTCAGCTGAATTACGTTTACTAGGACTTTCACGTTATTGGAATATTATCAATTATTTTTTTCCATATAAGTACAGAATTGGTCAAAACTGGGATAGTGTTCTTGTTGACATGGTTCCAAAGTTCAAAGATTCCCATGATACCATTTCCTTTCATTTAGCAATGCTCGAGTTGATAGCAAATATAAATGACAGTCACGCTGGTTTTGTAACTAAATATACAAACCAATACTTTGGCTTTAAATGGCCACCATTCAAATGTAAAATCATTGACAACAAAGCAATAGTCATAGGTTTTTATAATGATTCACTATGCAAAAAAAATGACATCTTGTTTGGCGATGTGTTTTTAAAAGTAGGCAATTTGACTATTGAAGATATTATCAAGGAAAAGTCAAAATATATTGGAGCATCAAATGAAGCTACAAAACTTCGTAATAGTTACTATGCTATTTTTAATGGGAAGTCAGATTCCGTTAATGCGACCTTGGAAAGGAATGGAGTTATTGTAGAAAAAACAATATACAGGTACCACTTCAAAGATTTTAAATATAAATGGACCGATGACAATAAAAAAGACACTTGCGAAATTTTGGATGGAAATATCGGGTATATAAACTTAGGACTTCTGCAAACAAAGCAAACTCAGAGGTATTTGAACAAACTAAAGGATACTAAGGCAATAATTTTTGATGTAAGAAATTATCCGAACGGAACGATGTATCGTATTGCTAATTTCATAAATGCAGACAAAAGACCATTTGCCAAATTCACGAATCCGGACATTTCATACCCTGGAGTTTATCATTACACTAAACCATATTATTGCGGTAGGAAGAATAAGACACCGTACAGAGGTAAAGTAATTTTACTATTCAATGAAGAATCACAAAGCCACGCTGAATTTACTTTAATGGCCTTACAAACAGCTCCGAATGTAATAAGCATCGGAAGTCAGACAGCGGGCGCGGACGGAAACGTATCACTTATTACCCTTCCCGGAAATTACAAAACTTATATGACTGGTATCGGGGTGTATTATCCAGACGGCAGGGAAACTCAAAGAATTGGAATAGTACCAGACATTGAAGTAAAACCGACAATAGAAGGGCTTAAATTAGGCAAGGACGAGGTGTTAGAAAAAGCCATTGAAATAATCAATGAGAAAAAAAACGGCTTATAACACTGCATACCCTCCAGTGGGGTGCTTGGTGCATTTTGAAAAGTCATTGCTTACTATTACCTTTCGGACATATCAATAATTCCGGGGATTGGACAACTTCTGACCCAGATATTAGAGAAAAGTATCAAAATGAAGAAATTGAGTAACTTAATCAATTTGGACTTAGAGCAGAAAAATTAGACTTAAAAGATTATTTTGATAAAGAACTTCTATTGAAAAATAAACTTGAAGAGTTAAGTGGTATTTGGGTGAGTGGTGAAATACTTTTGTATTAAGACAAGCAATGAAGTTGAGCGGAATTGACATTATTTTTAATGAATTAAAGAATCGCAAAGGATTTTTATATGGAGGTTATTGTGCTGGAATTTGTGTGCTTTGCGATTCCTTAAAATACATCAAATTTGTGGACAATCCTTATGACTTTCCTTATAATAATTTGAAAGAAGTAATTTGGAAAGGGTTAAATGTATTTAAAAAAATGGATGTTTAAGGCTTAAGGGATGGAGAAGTAATTAAAATTGAGGATGAATAAAAAACTTCCCTCAACATTGATAGCCACAAGTGGCGGGCTTGGTACTATTTAAAAAGTCATTGCTTTCTATTGCCTTAGGAGCTTGGCTGACAGGAGCGGGTGCAATAAACGTCACAAGCGGCTATGCAAAACAGGACAAATACTACAAATTAACCATTAAAATACAATAAAATGAAAAAGACAATATTATTAGTCGCTGGACTTCTGACTTCATTTGGACTTGGTTTTTACATCAATGGCAATATCAAAAAACAACCAGAAACCATCATCGAGAAATCAAACATAAATACAAACAAAGAAAAAGAAAACAATATGAAATTAGGAGCATTTTCAGTAAGCCTCAGTGTCAAGGACATTAATGCTTCTAAACAATTTTATGAAAATCTTGGCTTTACCGTTTTTGCAGGTGGTATGGAAAAAAATTATCTCATAATGAAAAATGAGAATTCACTAATCGGACTGTTTCAGGGAATGTTTGAAGGTATAATCTTAACTTTCAATCCGGGTTGGGACGAAAACGCCCAAAATATTGAAAAGTACGAAGACGTTAGAGAAATACAAAAACAGTTAAAAAATAAAAACATTAAGTTGACAGCAGAAGCAGACGAAAACACCTCCGGACCAGCAAGCATATTTGCTAATCTGAACAAGAAAAAACTTACATTTCTAACTCCTCTAAAAGCAGACCTAAAAGCTTTTATTTTTGCATTGAAAGATTCTGCCGATGCATTGGTGCTACGATTATTAAAGTAATTTA
>JACCXN010000061.1 GCA_013696965.1 Bacteroidota bacterium
CAATGCAGGGAGGGTTACAGGCATTGCAAGAACTGCTTTATAAAGAGCCTGAATCTGGCCAAGCTGTTCCTGATTGTTCTCCAACTTTCAATAAACCTAAGTGGGTGAATGCACCATATAAAATGTACCTTTTTGAAGCATGTCCCTCTAAAGTTGGAATAGGAACTACTAACCCAATAGAAAAACTACATGTAAAAGGAATAACTGAACATATAATATGTGATGGTTGTACTGCCCCTCATGAAGACAAAACTACATACATAGCTCTTGAAGACCAGTTGGTAGATCAATCTGGTAATTTCATTGCGAAGAATTTGTGGAAAATGGGTGTAAGCGCAGGCACGGATAATAGCTATTTTTTAATTAGGCATGATACAGATAGACCAAGTTTATTTATAACCCAGGATGGCAGAGCTAGTTTATTTTCTTCTACCGATCCTGCTGCCTCATTAGAAATAACTCAGGCTGCCGAACTAAATTATGACCTTTTAAGACTTAGGAAAACTGGTAAAGGGGTAGTTTTTAGTGTAAAAAGAAGCGGTCGCGTTGGAATAGGAACGCCTACTCCTGAAGAAATGCTAGATGTAAGAGGAAATGGATATTTTGAAGGCAATGTTGGTGTTGGAACAATACCTCAGACCCTATTACATCTAAAGGGAACATCCTCTATTAATACCATACTATTTATGGAACCAGGTGAGTGGAACTCAACCGGAGATTATGCCGAAATACGCTTTGGAGATGCGAATCATTACATAAAAGGTGAATTTGGGAGAGGAACCACAATTTTTGATTTAGATAAAATACAACTAATGGGAGGAAATGTGGGGATAGGTACAGATACGCCCATTGCCAAATTAAGTGTTGATGGTGGATCAAGCGGTCTTACACTTTTTGAATTAAGAAATAGTGATGGTGTAAGATTTAGAGTTCAAAGTAATGGTCATGTCTTGACAAGAAGAGTTGTTGTAAATCAAAATTGGGCGGATTTTGTTTATGCTCCGGATTATATTTTACGGCCTTTGTCCGAACTTGCTAAAGTTATTGATGAAATAGGTCATCATCCTGAATTTCCTTCTCAAAAAGAGATAGAAGAAGGAGGATTAGATTTAGGGGATATAACCTATCGCCAACAAATTGTACTTGAAGAAGTGACCCGGTACCTGATACAGCAGGATAAAATTATAACAGAATTAAAAAACGAAATGAGAGAACTGAAATCAGAAAATCAAGAATTGAAAACGATATTTAAAATTTCAAAAAGAAGCCGAAAATAACTTAATAAAAATAAAGATAGGATATGAAAACACATCACTTTAAACAAATGAATATCCTAATACTTTCTTTTTTTGCTGCTGGCAAATATGGCTTGTAAAAAAGATAAGTGGGGGAAATGTCCTGATGATTTTGAAACTAGTAATTACGAGCATTTTGCTCTATTGAAAATAGTGCAGGCTAATTCTTTCAATGATAACTTTTTTATTTACTTTTAATAAATATGAAAGGTTAATTAGTAAAAAAAATTAAATATGAAAAAAATTGGAATTCTTATCTTTGGAATATTAGTTTTCAACAATGCAATTATTAGCCAAAATAAATTTTCAGTTGGTCTGTCCATTTCACCTGATTTATCTTACCGATTTTTAACCCCCATTCATATTAAAAGTTCTTATCATGATATTGATATGATTAATGAGCATAATGAATGGCTAGTAAATAATCTAAATGAAATTGAAAGCCCTAAATTTGCAACAACAACTTGTTTAAATGTAAAATACAAAATAAGTAAAAAATTGCTTTTTGCAACCGGTATTTGGTATTCTGACAAAGGTATTTCCTCAAGAGGATTTGCTTCCTTTCAAGGAAGTTATCGTTTTTCAGTATCGAGATTTCCAATTTCAGATCATACACAACAAAAATCAAAAAATTTATTTTTAGAAATACCATTATCTTTTAATTATATAGTTAAAGAAAGTGATTTAAATATGTTTACAGTTGATTTAGGTATGGGATTTGGACTAAACGCTAACAAATATAATAGTATAAGCAGAAGGGCGAAAACAGATTATATCACCTATCCTGTAAGTACAATTGAAAATACGGTGCCAACCACAATTGACCCATTTCAAATGCTTTTAATCGGCTTCTATAGTGGATTTAGTATGGAAAGAAAAATTTACAAGAATTTTTCTTTTATACTAAATCCGATATTTAGATTTTATCCATTCACTTTTTTTAGTGAAGAAAACACAAGGAATTTTGATTATGCTTTCCGTATTACTAATATCGGGTATTATAATAGTAATATCCCGGTTACAGTGTTTCCGGTAAAAGATAAACCTTTTTCGATAGGTTTGAATGTAGGAATAAATTACAAGTTTGATAAAAATTGATACCAATGAGGAAATTACTCAATATAATTAACTTAATGAAATAACCGTGCACTACTTGTTCCGATTTAACTGGAATAGTAATGAATATATCATGTCGTCCCGAATAAATCGGGATGACAATTAAAAAACAAATGCTTTAGCCTTCATGAGTTCCATAGAGGAATAATTAAAAACGAATAAATCATGTACTTATGAAAACAGTATTTTACTTATGAAAAAATTCATCGTTTTTCTTTTTGGAATACTCATATTCCAGGCATCATCTATCAGTCAAGATAGGCTTTCAGTAGGGCTTTCCATTTCTCCTGATTTATCTTATCGATTTTCAAAACCCATTCAAATTAAAAACTCTAATTATAATACAGATGCCGCTGATGCACATAATGAATGGCTTGCAAATCACCTTAATGAAATTGAAAGCCCTAAACTTGCTACAACAACTTGTTTAAATATAAGATATAAAATAAGTAGGAAATTGCTTTTAACAAGCGGAATCTGGTACTCTGACAAAGGTATTACTTCAAGAGGATTTGCTGTCTATCAGGGCGGTAATCATTTTTCAGTAAAAAGGTCAGATTATAAACAAGAAAAATCAAAAAATTTATTTTTAGAAATACCCCTATCTTTTAATTATATAGTTAAAGAAGGTGATTTATCTAAGTTTACAGTTGATTTAGGTATGGGATTAGGACTAAATGCTAACAAATATAAAAGTATGAGCAGAAGGGCAAGAACAGATTACAGGAGTTCGGCATATACCTTTGAAAACACTTTGCCAACTACAACTGAACCATTTCAAATGCTTTTAATCGGCTTCTATAGTGGAATAAGTGTTGAAAGAAAAATTTATAATAATTTTTCTTTTTTACTAAATCCGACATTTAGATTTTATCCATTCACTTTTTTCAATGATAAACATTTAAGGAATTTCGATTATGATGGATATAAAAACAATTATTCCTATTACAATAGGAACACTCCCGTTACAGTGTTTCCGGTAAAAGATAAACCTTTTTCCATAGGTTTAAATATGGGTATAAATTATAAATTCGATAAAAACTGAAGACTCGTAAGCAGTTTTCCCAATAAAATTAACTTTTATGAAAACAAATATTTTACACAGGCCTTTTATTGGCTTCTATTATTCCTTTGAGATTAATAGCTCAACAACAATCTGTCAACCTAGTTTCAAATCCTTCTTTTGAAGAAATAAAAACTTGTCCATGGCTTGCTCAGACCCCGGGTGATTTTGAGCAAATAGCTGCTGCCTGGAGTAATCCAACAGCTAATACTCCTGATATTCATCATGAATGTGGTTCAAGCTCAGTAGGTGTTCCATATAATATGTTTAGCTTTCCTCAACCTGTAAATGTACGTTCGGGTGGTCTTGCTTATGCTGGGGTTCATACGCTGTATAATCATCAATTGGATGTTCATACTAATTCAAGAGAATATATTCAAACGGAAATATATTTAAAGAGCGGCATTAAGTACAATATTAGGTATTTTGTGAGGTTATCTGATAAATCAGGCTATGCAACAAAGATGGGCTTTTATATTTCCACTACAAGACCTACATCAAATAATACTCTTGTTCTTCCAACTTCTTCTTCTGGCTTTCTTCATCCAGGGGTAATACAACATCAAAAAGATTGGAATTTAGTAGAAGGATCTTATGATGCAGAATCATCAGGCATTCATTATTTAACCATAGGTAATTTTGATTCAGATGATGGCAAGGCTGATCGTATAGATAATAACAAGGCTTATTATGCCTATTATTACATTGATGATGTAAGTGTTACAGCAGAAGTATGCTGCCTGCATATATTGAATATTTCAAATACAGATATTAGTTCATTGTCAGTGCCTTATGTTGCCTCGGCAAATCACACTGTAAATGTTGGCCTGGGAGTAACTGTGCAAAGTGGTGCGAATGCAATTTTTACAGCAGGTAGTTCTATTGAATTTTCTTCTGATTTTGATGGAACTGATTTTGAAGCATATATCAGCCCTTGTCCTGAAGAAACTCAGATAAAAAAAGCCGCTGGTTTAGGACCCACTATAATTACTCCATATAATACTGGAGGAGATAATAATCAATTATGCCTGAATTATGTTTCTGGAGCAACTTCATATATTGTTGAAGTATATACTACAACGGGAGCTTTGGTGTATTCAAATACTCAATTTATTATAGGACTGCCAGTGTGTGTGTGGAATGGAAAATCTGCAGGAGGTAATCCAGTTGCTGAGGCAGTTTATGAGGTTGAGATAACACTAAAAGGTTGTGATGATAAATCACTATTAGTAAAAGGTAGTGTAAAAGTCTCGAACAGTCAATTCATGATTGTAAATAATAGTGAATTTGAGGAACTTGTTCAGCTTAATTTTGCTGAGGAAACATTTGATGATGTTATAGAAGCATTTAATAAAAAAGAATCAATGGTCAAGTCGAATATTGAGAATACTGAGAAAAATATAGAAAGTAGTCATTCCAACTATAAATTATTTCCTAACCCTTCTTCTGGAATATTTGATATTCAACTTCCTTTGGGCTCAACTGAACCTACAATAATTCGGATTTTCAATGGAGAAGGAAAAATTATTTTCCAAGAGAAAACATTTAATGATCTTTTAAAAGTAAATATATCTTGCTTTGCGAGGGGAACATATTATCTAAAAGCAATGAAAGGAGAAGATATATTGATTATTGAGAAAGTAATTATCAATTAAAAACAGGATTAAACTTTTTTTGTTCCAAAAAAAATTATTTCAGGTAGTGTAGGAGGTTTTGGTAATTATTTCTTATTTGCACATACACTTTAAATTGTTATTGAAAAAATACTATTTTGAAAAATTTTCCTGAAACTTGGCTGAAGATTTCCTAAGAACATTTATTATTAAGGAAAATGGAAATATTGGAATTAATACAAATGCCCCTCAATCGAAGCTACATATTACACAAAATGCAGGTGAATTAAATAAAAGTTAAAGTGCCATTTTCTGCGTTGGCAATTTTTTTCTTTGGGTATGGAAAAAAAATACTGCACGAAGCAATGGGAGCCGAAAGTTGCAAGTTTGTAGGTTTGGAAATTAGACTTTTGTATTACTAGATATTTTTGAATTCGCACCGAAAAAAAAGCTTGTTGCTAACTATCTGATATCTCTATATTTTTTCCTATTTTTAAACCTTCAAAAATTTATTCAACACCTAGTAATGAAAAAAAATATTTTTCTCCCTATTCTATTCGTTGCAGCAATAGCCTGTAATGAAAAAGAAAAAAATGAAACGCCAAGTCTTGTTTATCCATTAACTGTTAAAACCAACCAGAGTGATACTTATTTTGGAACAGTTATCCAGGATCCTTATCGTTGGTTGGAGGATGATAATTCAGAAGAAACAGCAGAATGGGTGAAGGCCCAAAATGAAGTAACATTTAATTTTCTTTCCACAATTCCTTTTAGGAATAAGATCAAGGACCGGCTTACCGAAGTTTGGAATTTCGCCAAATATTCCACTCCCTTTAAAGAATCAGGCAAGTACTATTTTTATAAGAATGACGGAATCCAAAACCAAAGCGTGCTTTATGTTCAGGATTCATTAACAAGCGAGCCAAGGGTTTTAATTGATCCGAATAAATTTTCGCAGGATGGTACTTCAGCATTAACGAATTTTACAATTTCGAACAACGGAAAATATGCAGCCTATGGAATATCAAAGGCCGGATCAGACTGGAAAGAATTTTTTGTAATGGACTTAAAAACAGGTGAAAATTTAAGTGATCACATTAAATGGGTGAAATTTTCTGGCACTGCCTGGAAAGGCGATGGTTTTTACTATACCAGGTATGATGTAAAAGATGAGAAGCATCTGCTTTCAGAAAAAAATGAATTTCCAAAGGTATATTACCATAAAATTGGAGAACTTCAAGAGAAAGATGTGCTTATACATGGAGATAATGTAAATGCATTACGTGGGTTTTATGCAGGTGTAACTGAGGATGAAAAATTTATTTATTTATCTGAAACCGAAACTACAAGTGGTAATGCCCTGTATTTTAAAAAATCAGATTCCAAAACAGGATTTATAAAAATTGCTGATGGTTTTGTTAATGACTATAATGTAATTGATAACATTAACGAAGATCTGCTTATTCTTACCAATGACAATGCACCTCGATACAGGCTTATTCGCGTTGATACGAAAAATCCAGGAAGAGAAAACTGGAAAGAAGTTATTCCCCAAAACCAGGATGTTTTACAAAGAGTAGAAATTGCCAACGGGAAAATAATAGCCAATTACATGAAAGATGTCAGCACAAGGCTATACTGTTATACATTGGATGGAACTTTTGAAAAAGAAATAACACTTCCCGGGCTTGGAATTGTAAATTCTTTCAGCGGAAAAAAAGATGAGTCTGTTTCTTTTTTCTCCTTCTCCACATTTACTGCTCCAACAATAATTTATAAATACGATTTAAATTCAGGTGTGACCGAAATTTTCAGAAAGCCCGAGGTTAATTTCAACCACGAGGAATATGAAACCGCACAGGTGTTTTATCCGAGCAAAGATGGCACTAAAATCCCGATGTTTATTACCCATAAAAAAGGGATAAAACTCGATGGAAAAAACCCGGTAATGTTATATGGCTATGGCGGTTTTAATATTTCTGTAACACCGGGTTTTAAAGTTGAAAACACAGTTTTTCTTGAGAATGGAGGAATTTACGCAGTGGCAAATATAAGAGGTGGTGGAGAATATGGAAAAGATTGGCACAACGCAGGAACTCAATTAAAAAAACAGAACGTTTTTGATGATTTTATTGCCGCAGCGGAATATTTAATAAACCAAAAATACACATCGGCTGATAAATTAGCCATTAGTGGGCGCTCAAATGGGGGATTACTTGTTGGTGCAGCAATTACCCAAAGGCCCGATTTGTTTAAAGTAGCCATTCCAGGGGTAGGTGTTTTGGATATGCTAAGGTATCATACCTTCACAATTGGTTATGCGTGGGCAACAGATTACGGAAAAAGCGATGATGAAATTCAGTTTAAGAACCTTTTAAAATACTCTCCATTGCATAATGTGAATGCATTAGCCTATCCGGCAACATTGGTTATTACTGGTGATCATGATGACCGTGTAGTACCGGCACATTCATTTAAATTTATTGCAGAATTACAGGAAAAACAAACAGGAAAAGAACCTGTGTTGATTCGAATAGATGTGAATGCAGGGCATGGTGCTGGAAAGCCTGTATCAAAACAAATTGACGAGGCTGCTGATACCTGGGCTTTTATATTCCATCATTTGGGCATGGAAGTAAAATAAACACTTTATTAAATAATGTCCTGAAATAAATTGACAAAATTTTAAAAATCCCGACTGCCTCGGCTAGTCGGGATTTTTTTAATATTAAAATAGGGGTATTTTCTTAAATTTCATATTTAAGTTTGTCAAGCTTGATTAAAATGTTCTTTTATAACTTATTCTAAAATCTTAAAATAACGTTGAACTTTAATCATTTGGAGACCGTTTGGTTATTCTAAATTATCAAATATTGATAATGGTTACACTATACCTATTTCAGAACATGAAATTACTTTTTAAGAAAAAAGGAATTACTTTCTTGCTAAGGAAAGAGACATTTATTTCAAGAGGCATTACTTTCTTTTTAAGAAAGGAGACATTTATAACTTTTTAAGAAAAAGGCATTACTTTTTAACAAAAGAGGCCATTTGTTTTCCAAATGGCCTCTTTTTTACATCCCACAAAAAATTAATTACCTTCTTCCTGTAGTTCTTTCAACCATTTCATTGGCTTTTCTATAAGCTCTCTCACCTGATTCAGCCATTTCATCCATTGTTGATTCAACATTTCCTGTAAACTCATCAGTTAATCTTCGCGTTTTGCTAGCAATTTTTCTTCTTGTTTCGGTTCCTCTGTCAGGTGCATATAATATTGCAATGATAGTTCCTGCAGCTACTCCGGTAAAAAATGTCCAAAATGTTCTCATGTTTTTTTGTTTTTAAGTTAGAAATGTGAATAAAAAGATTGGTATTTGTAATGTGTATTATTTGTTAAAAATCTTGCCAAAATTTTCTTTTCAAACAAACATTGATTTATGCTATTAAGCTTGAATGAGAAAATGCAGGTTCTGATTTTGATTAGGAAAAAATTCCACAAAAGGGGAAAAACAACCACGGATTGCAATTTATGTTTAAGGATTGTAAATGAAACTCAAGGTTAAGAAAACAAGAACTGTAATTAAAAAAACACTTGCAGTTAATCTTAACCATAACCTTTGATCCTTTGCTTCGTCTTTAAGCTTTTTTGCATGTACAATATTATTTATTGCGTTTTGTGTACGTACAAATGCGCTTTCGCTTTTAGATACATAATCGAAAGCCCCTTCTTTAACCGATGTTACTGCAATATCAATCTTGTCTTGTCCTGATAAAATAACCACCTTGGTTTCCGGGCTTAACTTTTTAATTTCCTGCATTGTTTGTATACCATTAATTGCTTTAGGATTTGTTCCATTAAGAAAATAATCCAGCACAACAACATCAGGTTTAATGTTCATGTTCTTCAGGCATTCCTCTCCAGAGGTAAATGTATGGATGTTACTGGAATAATGCCTGGAATGTTTTAAATTGTTCTCCAACATTTTTAAATAGATGAGATCATCATCCACAAAAAAGATATTTATTTTTTGTTTGTTTTTCATATGTATATAATTTATTCGTTGTTAATTATTCCTTTATTGAATGCATGCTAAAGCATTTGTTTTTTTAATTGTTATCCCGATTTATCGAGAGCAATTTATATCATTCCTGTTTGTGCATGGTTAATTTTTAGCTATTTCATATGTATATAATTTAACTGTTAATTGACATCCCGATTTATCGGGAGCCATGTTATATTCATTAGCGTTTGTGAACGGTTCGTGCATGGCTACCCGATAGCTATCGGGTTCATATGTATATAATTTC
>JACCXN010000062.1 GCA_013696965.1 Bacteroidota bacterium
TGGTTTTAGAAGGATTTGAGTCCCCATTCGAAAAAAAATTAAATTCAGATAATCGATGGGTTATTTTGGCAAACCTCATTCCATGGGACGAGATTTGTAATATTTATCGGAAAGCCATACCAAAAAGTACAACTGGCCGCCCTGGATTAAACCCAAGAATAGTTTTAGGTTCCATAATTATCAAACACTTATGTGATATTGATGACAGGGAAACGGTAAGTCAAATTTCCGAAAATATTTATATGCAATATTTCCTGGGATATTCAAGCTTCTCGGACGAAGCTCCATTCGATGCATCATTGTTTGTAGAGTTCCGCAAACAATTAGGAATGGATGTGATAAATGAAATCAACGAAAAAATTGTTGACTTAAAAACAAAATTAGAACAAAAAAATGCTCCCAAAGCAGAAAACAAAGACCAAGGGCCAGACGAGAAAAACAACAATAAAGGACAAGTAATAATGGATGCAACTGCTTGCCCACAGGACATTGCATACCCAACAGATTTGAATTTACTCCATGATGCAAGGGAGAAATCTGAGATGCTAATCGATAGGCTTTACAATAAAGAACTACATGAAAAAAAACCACGTTGCTATCGTGAAAAAGCAAGGAAATTATATCTCCATACGGCACAAAGAAAAAGCAAAACAGGTAAAATAATCAGGAAAGGTGTTGGAGAGCAACTCCGTTTTTTAAAACGAAACATTAAATTTTTACATAGTTTATTGGACAAATACGAGGCAATCCCTCTCGAAAAAAGCGAACTTAAATATTTATATGTGATCCAAACGCTTTTTGAACAACAGGAATTGATGTTCAAAACAAAAACCAAAACAGTTGAGCATAGGATTGTAAGTATTCATCAGCCCCATGTAAGGCCTATAGTAAGAGGAAAAAGTCAATCCAAAGTAGAGTTTGGGGCTAAGATCCATTGCTCATTGGTTGATGGAATTGTATTTTTAGACGAATTGAGCTGGGATGCTTTCAATGAAGGAAGCCATTTGATGGAGTATATAGAAATATACAAGAGAAGATTTGGGTTCTATCCAAAGGAACTTTTGGCAGACAAAATTTATTGTACACGAGCTAACCGGGCGGCTTTGAAAGAAAAAGAAATATTGCTGATTGCCAAACCCTTGGGACGTCCTAAATTGGCAGCGCAAATCGTAGTAAGTCCAGGAGAAAGAAATCCAATCGAAGGTAAATTTGGCCAAGCTAAAACAGGATATGGTTTAGACCGTATTAAAGCCAGGTTACAAAACACCAGCGAATCTTGGATTGCCAGCATCTTTTTGGTGCTCAACCTAGTCAAGTTGGCTGGGGTGGCACTCCCATGCTTTATATTTAAGATGTTAAAAAGTATAAAAGCAAATTTCATTGAAAAAAGCACCTTCAAAATCAATGTAATTGATTTAACAGGAAATTACACCTCAAGGCATAGGATTTTATGGGAATTTTAAAAAATAAGTTCTGTGAGTTTTTCAGCAGACCCTAAATAAACATTAAATAGACTGTAATCTAACTACATTTTTTTAGGTCATTTCTATAAATCCTTTATGTTTTTTTCTATATGCGATTTTCTAAAATAATAATTAAGAAAAAAAAGCATAAACTATTCTTTATAAATATTGCAGGAACTTTGGGTGGAAAAAAAATAGCTTTTTGACTTTTGCCGAGGGAGTTGGTCTGTGTGGTTGAGGCAAAAGGCAAAGTGCTATTTTGTGCGGTAGGGATTTCAATTTTTTTATTGCGGGGAGGAAAAAAACAAAGCACGAGGCGCGGGCCTGCTTCTGGTGTTGAAAGTAGTATAAAAGTTGCTCAATGAAAAAGGTTTACTGCCCCTGCTGACCCACTGGTCCGCAATGCTTACGGCTAACGGTTTTTGCATATACGCTGGTGGCGATTATCGCACCGAACCAAAAACCGTGAGCAGCAAAGTTAATAGAAATTCCAGGCTTTGCAATAGAGCACCTAGACCGCCACTGGCGGATATGCAATGTTATATGATGGCGTTTCCTGCCTTTCAAAACCCTCCTGTTGTTGCGGTTTGCATATAATTATTAGAACATTTTTTGGCTCTGTGGGTTGGGTGTTTTATCCTTTTTAAAAGGGGGGAGAAAAATTTAAAATTCTTCTTTTACCTGGGTGGGAAAGACAGAAGCTTATTTGCAATTTTTGGATTGTGAGATGGCTGGTGTGAATTGTAAATGTGCTTATGGCGGTGTGAAAGGGGATAAGCATTGGCTTTCTTGTTTAGTACTAATATTGGTCGAGGGATAGATTTTGTAAACCCAATTTTTAACTTTAATTAGAAAATAAATAGTTTAAGAATTATTGCTTTTTGCTAGATGTAAAGTCAAACTTAAATAAATCCTCCACAGGTAATTGAAGAGCATTGGCCAAATTAAAAACGGTACTTATTGTTGTATTGATTTTGCCTTTTTCAATCTTAGCTATTTGAGAATATTCTATGTCAGCCTGTTCTGCAAGCTTTTCCATTGACATACTTTTTTCTTTTCTTAGCTTTCTTATTTGTTCTCCAAAAGCAATAATGTATTCTTTATTTCTTGTAGTATTCACTTTGCGAAGGTGGAATTCTATTGTGTAATTTGTTAGGGCATATATGCCATAATTCAATATTTTGTATAAATTTGTTAAATAGTTATGAATTGAAAATGTCTAATGAATCACTATTGAATCAATATCAAGAAGCCATAAATCCTTATGGTAATTGGATTTGTCAATGGGTTGAATCATCTCAATGTAGTTTGAGAAAAGCAGAAAAAGAATTATTCTATCTTCTTAATGAATCAATGGATTTAAAAAGCATTGCTCTTTTTCTTAAAAAAAGTCTATCGCAAATAAAATATAAACTTTGGATTTTAGCTATAAAAATCCGGCAGGATTATCCATATTTCCGGAAATGGATTACTTCAAACCGTGAGGAAAATTTTCTCACAGCACATTTTGCTTCTTTTGAAATATCTTCAAGGCTTTATAACAAGCTTAACTCAACAGGTACTCGAAATTTAAAGGAGTTATTAGAGGAATATGAAGTAAAAGATCTACTAAAATTAAGAGGATTCGGTAAGAAAGGTTATTTTGAATTTATTACTTTGCTACACTATACAAATAGTGGAAATATCGATTTTGAGTTCTGAAAGGTAATACATTTACCTATTCACTTTAGTCAATTAATTATTACTCGGCAGTCTTTATTATACGCTGGGCATATAGGTGATTGGTGGGTCTTCTTGCCTTTTACACTCAACCAGTTCTACGCTTTGTAGTTTAATTTCTTTTGGCATAAAAAAATTGAAATCCCCCTACACACAAATAGAATCTTTTACTTTCTCCAAAACGGGCAGATTCTACACACCTAGGAACAAGTAAAAGAGAGCTGTTTTCTCCAACCCAAAGTTCCTGCATCATATATAAATAAAGGCTTATGCTTTTAAACTACTAATAATAATGGACAGTTTATAAAATAAAATATTATTTTCTTTGAATTTACTTTTAAAACTGATATTCAATGACTTATTACAATAATATGATTATTTACAAGTATTTTATTTATCTTTGAAAAACTATAGTTTATCTATTAATTTTTCTCGTTCATTTTTGAGTTACCCCAGTAAAGATCGATTTCCCCGATTTCATTTATTTTTTTTTATATTTTATCCTTAAAAGATTCATGTGTACATACATTTTGAAAGTTATGCGAAAGAAAACTACAATTGTTGTCTTATTGTTTTTAAGTGTTTTTGCTGTAAAATCCCAAACTTATACCATTCCTGGTGCTACAAAGCAGCCTGCATGGACATTTCCTATATGGATGGAAGATGGCAGCGGACAAAAAGATTCTGTTTACATTGGGTATGATCCTAATAGTAGCGGACATTTCGGAGGGAATTTTTGGATGGCCCCACCTTATAATGAAGGAGCGGCAGATACTTCTTTTGGAGAAAAATGGGTAAAAAGAGGGAGTGGATTTTATATTGAACTCCTTGAGAATCCCACCTTAGATTCAATATCAAAAGTCATTGTTACTCAATGGAATTTTTTGAATCTTAATATAAGATTAAACAACGGCATCTGGCCTATCACCATTAAATATGATGTGGGCTTATTTTATGCTGATACATTACCATTTACTGATACCATAAAACCGGAAGCGTATGCTGAATTTTATTGCAGTGATGTTTGGCCAGATTCTGATTTTAATTGCTTTACAAATGGCCCGACATATTATTTAACGGATTCTACCCATTACTATTTTGGAAGTAATTGGAGAGTAATGCCAGGTGGTTTTGTATTAACTGGTGATAATACAACAACTTCTCCCAATGGAATGGGAATTGACATAATATTCAAAGATTTTTATTCATTTTTTAATCAAGTAAAAGTTAAAGAAAACATTGGCAATAATTCTTTAAAGGTATTTCCAAATCCTGCGAATAATAATATTACAATTGAAGGTGCTACAGAAGGACCATATAATGTTGCAATTTTAGATTATTCAGGAAGAACTGTATTTTCAAAAAATAATCTCCCTAATAAAAGTTCAATACCTGTTTTTTATTTAGAAGCCGGACTTTATTTTATCAAAGTATCAACTTCAGAATCAGTAAATCTAATTAAACTAATAAAACAATAAATATGAAAAATTTCAATTTGATTATTTGCTTTTTTTTTATGTCTATAATTGCTAATGCTCAATTAAGAGAAATAAAGAATGGCGTTAGCATTCCTCCTAAAGGTGAGTTTAGGGCTTTTATTGTTTTTGTTGATATAGATTACTCACAATCGGTATGTCCTTGTGGTTTTGGATCAGGTGATGATTATGCTCCTACTTGGCCTGTTATTAATGGAGTTACTCAGGTCCCCACGGATGCTCATACTTATTTTAACCCAAATTTGATTAGTTTTCAAAGCAATCCCGCTTTTATTACTGACTATTTTTACCAAGCCTCTTTTGGCTCCTATAAACTTTTTGGTGACTATTATCCAAAAGTAATAAAGGTAAACTGCGATGAGGTTGATTTTGGGAATGGATTAAATCTCATTTTAGGTAAACTTCAACAAGAACCATTACAAAATGGCACTTTATATTCAGCAAGTGGTTTGCCACTGGCAGCATTTGATTCATGGACACCTACGGCTCAAGGATTCCAAAAATTAAATACAAGCGAAAAATAGTGTCAAATTCAATCCTATATTTAGATAATGTATTATTTACATCTACTACAGGTGCGAAAAATAATCATCATGGACTTCATGCCTCGGTTGATGTAACTCATCATATTCATAATTCCACTTTTGAATATGGGCGCTATGGAGCTTATTCCGTCTTAACTTTAAATCATGTCCATTCCAATTTTGCTGAAACAATTAAATTCACTAATTGTATTTTTCGCAATAATGATTATGGTTTAGTAACTGTTGGGCAAGGAGCACATATAGAAAACACTCAATTTTTAAATAATTCTAATACAGGCTGGTCTGCGCAGGGAATGACCATGCCATCTGAATTTAAAAATAGTAGCATTCTTAATAGTCCTACTGGGATTAATTACATAGCAGGTTCTACAGGGAATTTATTTATTAATTATTCCAATGTAACCAATACCTCAAGTAATGGAATAGTGTTTTTAGGCAATGCTTTATTAAGTGTTAATTGCAGTAATATTAATTCAACAAATAATAGTTCAAGCAAGGGAATATATTTAGGAGACGGAGCATCAATTAACATGAGTCCTTCACTATCTCCTCCATCTGGAAGATCTAGAGTGACAGGAAGGATTTCCATTCAAGGAGCAGAAGAAGCGCTAATTTCAAACCCTACTGAAAGAGTCAAAATAATTGGCGCAGCAAATGAATTATTTCTTGATCAGGGACAGAACAACCTTAGCCCACAAAGTTCCCAAGGCAAGGCCATCAATGGGAATTTTTACTTTGATGCTTGTCCTACAAGCCCAATTATTGCCAATTTTAACAGATGGAATTCTTCAAATACCAGTCCGGCAAATGGTATTGATTATCATGTTCGCTCACCAATGTGCATTAATACTACTATTTTTATAACAGATAATAATCCGGGAAGTATAGTATGTACAGCAATTGCCAGGCCTCGCCAATCTTTTTATAAGCCGCACGAAATGGCGGAAGCAAACCAAGGAGGCCCTAACTCAATTTTTAAAAAATTTGAAAGGGGATTAAACAAACTTGAAAGTAAAGATTACATTGACGCGATAAATGAGTTTAGAGATATATTATTTGCGAACATTCCTCAACCAACTCCACTTTCAAAAAAAGTAACAGAGCTTTCTTATAATTATATGCATTATGCTGTAGGAAAAGCTTATTCAGAGGGACTGATTAATAATACAGGTTCAGGAACTAATCAATATATGGCAAGTCTTTTAGCAATTGAGGATATTAGGATTAATAAAGCTATCCTTGATTCGGATATTAGTGCTGAATATACAGCGAAAATGGATAAAGCAAAATCACTGGTGTTAGCAGATAAAAGAACTGATGCATTACCTATTTTTTATGGGAATTATATAATTTCAGATTCAAGCAATTTTGAAGAACTTGATAGTTGGATTTGTATTATTAATAAAGAGCAGGATTTGATTGATGGAATTCTTGAATTAAAGGATTTTGCCGAAGCTTTAATTAACTGTCAAGAGCAAACCACTGTATTAAATAGAATTAATAATAGTAATGATCCTCAGGAAATAATGAGGATTTTTGAATCTAAAGGAAGATCAAAGAATTCCAATGAAGCAAAAACTTCAAATAATCCTGCTGCTTTTTTGGAAGAAACTACTGCTATTGCTAATATTCCAGTTTTTAAATTTTATCCAAACCCTACAAATGGCAAATTTACTATCGAATCTAAAAACATTCATAATATCAAAATCTTCAACCTAATTGGGGACCTTATCTATGAATATAAGCCTAATACAGAACAATCCTTGTTTGAAATAGATCTTTCTGCCCATGCTAAAGGGGTTTATATAATTAAAGTAAATGGAGAGAATTATATTGAAGTAAAAAAATTGGTTCATCAATAATTCATTAATAAGCTTTGCTTTTTAAGCTTAACTGCAAATAAAAAAAGGCTGCTTATAATTGTGAAAGCAGTCTTTTTTTATTTTGTTTTTCTGTTTTTTCATCATTAAAATTAGCTTTCTAAATACATTGCAGCCAATGTGCAGTTTTGTGTGCTGTGTATTTCAATTTTTTGGATGCATGAAGAAAAATTAAATTGCGAAGCATAGGACTGCCCCTGTATTTTAAAATTGCAGAAAGTTACTGAATGATTAAGGCAAGAAAGGCCACCAATCCCTTCTGTGACTAGTGAATAAAAGTCTGCCGCAGAACATTTCCTTCATACCGAAGGTGGGGCTGATTTGCAACTTTTCTGGATCCAGTGTTATGGCGCATTTTTTATTATTTTTCTTCGAACTATTCCTTGATTAGTTTCAACCTCTAATATATACATTCCATTATTTAAACTAGAAGTTAAAATTGATGAATTTTCTGTGGTAAATAATAAACTGCCATTTAGATCAAAAACTTTAATTCTACTAATTATAGTTTCATTTTCTGTTTCTATATTTAAATATGTAGAATTGGGATTGGGAAAAACTCTTATTTTGTTACTTAGCACAGTTGATTCAATTCCTGTTCCTAAACAATTAAACTCAAAATCATCAAACATCCATCCATCTTTATTAGTTTCTATATTGTCACTTGAGAATGTAAATCGAAATCTTACATAATTTAATGCATAACCTAAAATTTGGGATTTTGTCCATTCTTTCGTTCCTGAAAAACCAGGTTTATTTGAGTTGCTGGAAATAATACTTGAACTTTCATAAAAATTCTCTAACGTAAATTGAGGCGCATTGACTATGTTTGTCCAAGTGACGCCACCATCACTAGAAATCTCAACAATTCCCCCATCTGCCAGAGTATCTGAATTAATTTTATGCCAAAAGGAAATATGGGTTGCGTCATCGGAACGGATTACTAATTCAAAAGAGGATACATTATTAACTGGATAAGTATTTATTGTGTCTGTTAATAAAGCGAGTGGTGCAGAATAAGCTATGTCAAAGAATGATTTGGAAGGATTGCCTATTTGCCAAATGTTATTCAGTTGATTTGTGTCGACATAAAAATAATTAGAAGTGTCTCGGTCTTCAAAATTACTATTAGGTTGAGGAAAATTATAGGCAATTGAATATATAGTGTCTTGTCCAAAGGCAAAAAGCTTTACAAAACCTAATAAAATCAATGTCAGTAAACCTTTTTTCATAGCATAAATTTTAAATGCGTTATAACTAAGACTTATATTAACAAACTTAATGTTTATTTTAATCTTTATTAATAGAATAGTAATAAATTTCATAATGAGTTGTATCATCTAAAATACAAAGCAGAAACTTGTGGGTAGGCGGAAATGGCTCTTTTCCTTTTGCATTGTGTGATGGTTCGTGTGTATGGGCAAAAGTAAATGTGCCATTTCCTGCGCTGGCAATTTTAAATTTTGTGCGAGAGGTAAAAAGGATAAAGCACGAAGCGTTTGGTTGCTCTGTTTTTGAGAGTTTTACAAAAGGTGCTAAATGCTTCTGCCTAAAGGATTGCGGCCTATTCTGTCTCTCCGAAAACCATACGCTATCATATAACGGTATTTGCATATACGCAGGTGGCGATTATTGCACCGAACCAAAAACCGCGGGCAGCAAAATTAATAGAAATTAAAGGCTTTGCAATAGAGCACCTAGACCGCCACTTGAGGATATGCAATGTTGTGCGTAGTGCATTCATAAAGTCCACTCAATAAAACTCGTCAAAAATTATGGTCATAAAGTATTCCAACTAAGTAAT
>JACCXN010000063.1 GCA_013696965.1 Bacteroidota bacterium
CAGCATTGCTCACTTCCGCTTCATCCTGCCCAACAAATGTAAAGCGTATTCAGGATTAAAACAAAAAGTGTAAATTTGTAGCAGGATTAAGACTGCACAAAGTGTAAACTAATTTCAGGACGATACATATTAATTTCCACGCATTTTGCAGCACATTTAAAAGCCACACGAGCCAACGTTAAATCCTGATAGCTATTGGGATTAAAAGAGCTTACAAAGCCATCTCAAGGCAAAATTGTTTTTAATCCCGAAAGCTTTGAGCCATTGCATACAAATGCCACATTTCCTTTTGCCCATCTCACACTGGACCACCACACATGGCAAAAGCAAAAGAGGCATTTCTCCCACCCAAGTTATTGCTTTTTTTATTAAGACAAATATGGGATTGGGCACAAATAATAAAACTTGTAGGAATTGTTATTAAAAAATAAAAAGTTTAAAATAAATGTTAATTTTGGAAACAAATCTGATAATTAATTATATGAATAGAGCTCTCCCAATCAAACAATGGATAACGGCCCAGATCCGTTTAGCGCGAAACAACAATTCAATAATCAGGTTTTATAATTTAGATTTACAAAGCAATGAAACACAATTTGATATTTCACAATTCCCTACGGGGGCTTATACCTTAACTTTAATAACTGACGGTATAATTGCAGATAGCAAAAATCTCATGATCGTTAAATAAATTTCTAATTAAAAACGGGGTGGTATACTGCCCCGTTTTTTCCTTTAAATCAATTGAGCTATGAAAAAAATATTTATATCGTTTTTGTTTTTATTTATAATCTTACACAATACAAATGCGCAATGGACACAAATAAATACGGGTAGTAACGATAATTATACCCATATTTCATTCATTAATGATTCCGCAGGCATACTATCTTCAAATCAGGTTTTAATGTTGACAAAAAACTATGGTAACTCTTGGGATACTATCTATTTTAATTCGAACGAGTATATATCTGATGTTCATTTTTTGAGTGATAGCACAATTTATTTTATTGGTTCTCTAATGTCAAATAACTCCTTTTTGAATAAAACATTTGATTTAGGAAATAATTGGACAGCTATTAATGCTCCAACGGTTGGTAAAATGTTTTTTACTTCTCCTGATACAGGGCATGTATTAATTGCAAATGAGGTAATTAGAACTTTTGACGGAGGTTCTACATGGACACTAAACAGTTCTATAATAAATTCTATTGCAGGAAACATATATTTTCCTTCGCCAACCATAGGATATAGAACGGGTTGGTATGATAATGTAATTTATAAAACCACTGACGCAGGGGTATCATGGCAATTAATGACTGGTGGTGATCACGGGGGTCTTGATTTACACTTCCCTTCCTTAGATACGGGATATGTTTGCGGATGGAATGGAACAATATCAAAAACTAGCGATGCCGGCATTAATTGGACATCTTTAATATCTGATGTTTCCATCAATTTAGTGCTAAATTCTATTTACTGTACTTCTAATAATGTGTGTTATAGTGTAGGTGATAGCGGCACTATAATAAAAACCATTAATGGAGGAAACAACTGGATAAAAGAAAATTCAGGAATTCAAAAAAAATTAAATTCCATCTTTTGTACAAATTTTTATTGCTATGCGGTTGGTGATAGCGGAGTTGTTTTGCGAACCACGAATATAGTAGGTATAAAAGAGAAAGAAGTTAAAAAAAAAGAAATAAAAATATATCCAAACCCTGCCAACCAAGTAATAAATATAGAATTAAAATCAAATCAACAAATATGTAACATAAATATTTCCGATATACGAGGAAAGAATCTTTATGAAGGCAAAAGTACCACAATAGATATTTCCCGCTACTCAAAAGGAATTTATTTTGTTAATGTTAAAACGGAAAAGGAAACCTACACTGAAAAAATTATAATTGAATAGCAGAAATTTTATCTTTGAAAAAATCTTAAACCTATGGCAACCAAAAGAGAATACAACTATAAAAATATGAAATGCTTTCTGTAGCAAAAACAATTGTAGAAACAGCACAGAAAAATTTAAATTAATTAGTAACTATTCGACCAAATTAGAACTAGAGAATGACCGAAAACAGCCAGCCCACGGAAAAAGCACATTTCCAATTCACACCGCCAACCGCTCAAACCAAAAATTGTAAATAAGCTTCTCCCTTTTCTCCCCAAAGAAAATTAAATTAAAAAAATCCCCCCTCAAAAATAAAAAAATACCCAACTCGCACTAGCCATGCAAAGTATAGTACAGACAATTAAGCACTATTCATAAAAGCCTTTGATATTACAGCTTTCCAGTCATTAATAAACATAAGGCCAGCTTATAACATTGCATATCCTCAAGTGGCGGTCTAGGTGCTCTATTGCAAAGCCTGGAATTTCTATTAACTTTGCTGCCCGCGGTTTTTGGTTCGGTGCAATAATCGCCACCTGCGGGTATGCAAATAACGTTAGCTGTAAGCATTGCGCACCGGTTGGACAGAAGGGAAAGTCGGCCTTTTACATTGAGCAACTTTTGTGCAACTTTCAACACCTCAAGCGGGCCATCGCTTCGTGCTATAATTTTTTTCCTCCCCGCAAAACAAATAAAATTGCCATCGCAAAAATTGCTCATTTACTTTTGCCGACTCCCACGAAACCCAACACACATGGCAAAAGTAAAAGAGCAATTTCCACCACGCAAGTTCCTGCGTTTCTTAAACTATATAAATAAAGTGCTATTTTTGTAGGATTGAATTTATTAAACAGCAAAATTTGAATGAAAAAAAACATTACAATATTTGTAATTCTCATTTTAATAACCCTTAAGCATTATGGTCAACAAAATCATTCTGGGCTATTCTATAATTCAACAAAAGAGTTAATTGCAAATCATGAATTTAAATTAACAAAAGATCAACTAAAAAAATGGAAGAAATTAGAGTTTAGAATTGTTACAGCAATTATGGATTCCTTAAAATATCCTCCAATGGCAAAAGACGCAGGAGTTTATGCATCAATAATAATTTCATATACTGTTGACAATAAAGGAAATTTTGAAAATTTTCACATTGAAACTCCAGAAAATACTCAAAAAAAATATAATCAATTTTTAACAAGCGTTGCCTCTTCTGTAAAGAGCAATTCTCAATTTTTTTTACAAATAGGTTTTAAGTCAGAATCTAATCAAACAGAGAAGTATTTTTTACCTGTTGTATTTAAAATTTCATCTGACACGGCTTTTAAATCAATTAAAAATGGCTGGATAGAATTTACGGTAAAGGAATCTCCTTTGATCTGGCGAGATTATGTGCTTTCTACAAATGGATGTGAAATTGTTAAAGGTTCAATTCTTAAAAATCAAATAGAAGAAGCAAAAAACACTTCTCCTACAAATTTAATCGGTAAATGGAAAGTAATAAAAGTAGAATCTCAAGAAGAGACAATTTATCCTCAAAAAAGAAATTACTATTTATCCTTATCTGAAAACAGCATTAATTATAATTTAGAGGTTAATAATTGTGGAACTGAAGATTTTGTAATAAATTCTGATGAAATATTATTAGGTGATGTCTATTGCACTGAAATTTGCTGTGATGGTCGTCATGATGAAATCTCCAATTATTTAATTTATAGTGGAAAATATGAATTGAAAGACTCTACACTAACAATATTCAATAATAAAGGAATAATATTTTTAAATAAGGAATAAGCTATTTTGAAAGGCCTTTCCGCACAGGTGCAAGCACATTTCCAATTCACACTGGCTCCACTCAAAAACCAAAAATTGTAAATAAGCTTCCACCTTTCCCACAAAAGAAGAATTTTATTTGTTTTCTCCCCCCACCTAAAAAAAATTATAACACACAACCACACACTGCAACTGTCACTATTCATTGACGTTGTGCAATTCGCAACTAATCGTGACTTCCTAGACAAGTGGGTAATGCCAACAGCTAACACTGCATATTCGCCAGTGGCGGTCTAGGTGCTCTATTGCAAAGCCTTTAATTTCTATTAACTTTGCTGCTCACGGTTTTTGGTTCGGTGCAATAATCGCCACCAGCGTATATGCAGGAAACGTTA
>JACCXN010000064.1 GCA_013696965.1 Bacteroidota bacterium
ACCTTTCGTGCCGGTGGACAGAAACGCTGCAAATCAGCCCCACCTGCGGGTATGCAGGAAACGTTTTTTCTTCTGTTTCTGGGAATTTGTACCGCCCAGCGTCTAAGTAAAACTCCGCTCAGCAGGGAAACAAAGGTTATAAACCCTTTCCAAAAGCTTGGCCTGGTACTATGTCACGAAGCCCTTACACTTTACCCTGGCTTCAGCTTCGCGCCTACTGGGGACAGCTTAGCTCCTACTGGGCAAGTTAATTTTAGGGTTTTTTTATAAAATTAAGTGGGTTCGGGGGAACTGGCTAAAATAAAAGAGGATTAATTCTGGAAATTTTAGCCAATTTGTGTATAAAACCTTCCAACATCGGTAATTAAAATTGGTAGGTTATCACCTTTAAAAGCGGCAAATGTTTTATCGATTAACCTTTTGTTTATTCTTCAATATTACCTCTGGTACACAACTTTAGTGGTTTTTACAGAATCACCAGATGTTACTTTTACAAAAAATAAACCGGGTGAGCAATGGGAGAGGTCAACATCAAAAGATGTATCATTTAAAATGTTCTTTTGCAGGGCAACTTTGCCCGTTGCATCATAAACAACAATGTCTGCCTCTGTGGTTTCTGAGGGTAAGTTTATTGTAAAATTGCCATTGGTAGGATTTGGGTAGATATTAAACTCCAGTTGGTTTGCTGTAAAAGCATCTTCTATTAAAGTTACAGTTTCTAGTTCCGTTTCCTTTGCATCCGGCTCATAATACTTGTAATTATACATGGCTGTGTTATCCGGATTTCTTTCATTACCCTCTTCATTCCCACTCATAAGTCTTTCGTTGTCTCCGCAGGGAACAATTTCTGCTGTAATATCTGCATTTGGACTGGAGTTATGGTAGGGATCACCAATAATTTCATTCCCCGCCCTGAAAATTACAACAGCATCATTTGCAATAGTTACATTATTGCCAATATATAAATTATTTGAAGCATGATATTCAATTACACCCGGGCCTTCCAAGTAATATTATCCACATAAATATCATTTTGACAGCAGGCTTTGGGGGTAATAATGTCACTATATTCATAAACTGGGGGATAACTTGAAGGCCCTGTTCCAAAATGAGACTTTTCAAAACTATTTTTAAAAACTGGTGCTTTACCACAATCATTCCACATATGTAATTCATACAAATAAGGTCCAGGAACCATTTCAAATCCACCATTAATGTTTTTTCCATCCCAGTATATTGGGTTAGTGATGCCATTTTCGCTTTTTACAACACTTGAACTTATCAATGCTGAATTTACATTATAAATATATAATTCTGCCTTCTTAACATTATCTAAATTCCAAAATTTAAGATAATTATTAGGAGCACAATTAGTTGCTTCAGCAGAACATGCCCAATGAACATCATTGGTTGATGGGTTCATGCAACCCGAAGTTCTTGAACAGTCATCACAGTCCATTGTAATTGATACATCATCAATTAAAATATATGTGTCACAATTTGATTCTTGATCGGAAAGTTCTATTACGACCCAATCATAACTCTCCGCATCTGATGGAGCTTTAAAAGTAGCATTTAGTTCATACCAATTACCATTAGGATATATATTTAAAGTAATTGTTTCATTTAATATTTGAATAGTATTTCCTGAATTTTCACTTAGTTTATCACAATAATTTGATGAAGAACAAATAGTGTTTTCTATACTATATCTCATTTTACTCTTTCTGAGTTTCACTGTGAGTATACCAAAATTCGGATTGGACCAGCTTAAACTACTCCCATAATACCCATATGTTTTATATATCACTGGTCTAATAAACATCTTTAATTGGTAAGTATTATTTTTTATAAGTTTATTACTTCCAGAGAATTGTTGTTGAACTAATTCACATTTCATCATTCCAACATAATTGAAACCCGTAACAGCATCAATTTTATCATAATTAATACCGATATTCAACAAATCTTCCTTTACTTGATAAAAACTAGAGGATGTATCATTACTATACTAGTCAGGGGAATGATTAGCATTATTTTCTCTATCCTCCCAATACCTTAAATATTTAACTTGACTTGACCAATTAGGGTACTTAGGATCTGCATTTGGGTCACGCTCTTCGAAACTACCATTTCTGATTAAATTACACTGACCTATTATTTTTGTGCTTACACAAATAAACAATACAATCATAAAAAATGAGAATCTTTTCATTTTAAACATATTTATTTTTCTAGCCTTGTAAATAATATTACATTATTTAATAATTTATGCTTGCAATATGTTTTTTCATTTTTAAATGTTATTTTAAAAATAATTAACTAAAAATAAAAGGAGCATAATACTTTTTATTAACAATTCTGACTTTTAATTTTTCTTAATGTTTTATTTTAAATCTTTTTCTAATTCCTAATGTAATTATTCCAGTTGTATATTTTTCTAAATAGTTCTGGTTATCTTCATATTTTATCCAACGATACATTATTCCACCTCCTACTTCATTTGTTAAATACAATTCTTTAAATAATTTCAATTCGAATCCATATCCAAATGTGTTTTCAAGGAAGACCTTTCTCTCATCTCCCATTCTTAATAGTCTAACTTCTCTTAAAAATTGGGAGTTAAAAGAGAAATGAAAATTAACTTTATTCTGTCTTCCATTCGGATAAAATTTATATCCGCAAATGAGTCCAAAACTATCGCCAACTCGGCTTTCAAGAGGCAATTTGGGGCCAATAGAAATAGAATGTTTATTGATATTATATGCAGTTATTGGTGTAAAAAAAAAACCAGTCCCAGATGCAATAGTAGCTACTTCGAATCCAATTTTTTTATAATTATTTTCTAAAAGAGTTTCTTGTCCATAAACAGTTATAATTGTGAAATAGATAAAAAATAGGGAAAATGAGTTTTTCATTCTTGTATATTTAAATAAATTATTTAAAACTTCAATTTTTATTTAATTGGGTTTAAAAATTTGTACCTCATGCCAATAGTCAATTGCTGATTTCTCCATCTAAAATAAGATTGCAAAGAATTGTTAATAATATTATTGATCCCCTGATAGTAATTTGCCTCTATATCAAACTTTTCTGTTATTTTATATATAATCCCGGCCCTTGGCCCAAAATCATAACGGTCAATATTTAATTTCCCGTGATTATTGTCCCAACTTATTACCTCTCCGTTGTAATTCATTTCCCCTTTTTGCCTGCCATTACTTGTTATTAATAACAGGAATTGAAGACCTGCATTAACTGAAATTTTATTGATATTTATTCCGTAATAAACTGGAAGCGCCATATAAGAAAGATGCTTGTAATATTTATTTGTAATAAATTCACCAGTGTAATTGCCTTGATTATCTGGCATTGGAGTTTCAACATGCATTTTATCTTCAATTTGTACAAATAATAGTTCAGCACCAAAGGATGTTTTTTCTTTTATCTTTTTTGAGTAATACAATCCCGCCTGTCCCGAGGGTGCAAATTGCAATTTTTTCCGGGCTGGATCAGGAAAATCAAAGTTTGTAACAATACGGCTTAATCCGATATTTGCTTTTACACCCAAGTCCTGCTGTCCAAAAACGTCAATACTTAAAGACAATAAAATTAGTAATGGAAATATAATGAACCTCATCATGAATTTTTTTATTTTCTAATCAACTTTTTTAATTCCTCTATTTCCATTTCCAGATTTTTTATTTTTTCATCTCTTTCTTTATTCATTGTTGCTATAACCTTGTTTTTCTCAAAAAGTTCTATAATATCCAATGAGTTTTCCTCTGTATTTCGCGTAATTCCAATTAAGCCATCTCCAACATCCAAACCATCATTTTCAATTTCTTTTGCAGAAGGCATATATGGTAATCTTTTATTTTTATTAAAATACTCAGATTTTTCTTGAGGCGACATCCTCTTATAACTATCTTCAAATACATAATCAGGAAAATTACCCATTTTTATCCTATACGCTCTTGCATAAAACCTTCCATCTCCCGTAATTAAAAATTGCTCAGTGGTTCCTTTATAAGCTGCAAATGCTTTATCACTATCATTATCCACTTTAACATGTAATTTAGCTTGTGGATTATCTGTTCCTATTCCTACATTCCCATTATTCTTTAAAAACAAAAAATAATTTCCAAAGCCTCCAACACTTCCGGAAGGTTTCCAGAAATTCAAACCGCCTGCATTGTCATCATATTCTATTCCCCAATTGCCACCGGTTCCAACTCCGTTACCAAAAAGCAGACTGCTGGTATTTCCTGTAAGCAATAGATTTCCATTATGAAGGTGCAGTTTTTGTGCCGGATTATTGGTTCCAATTCCAACAGAACCATTTCCGCTGTAATGAACATGATTTCCATTAATTTGCCAAAAGTTTGAACCGCCAGCAATAGGAACTCCATTTATCAAAAAACCTGTGGCATTCACATTACCAGCTACATCTAATTTATAGGAAGGTGTTTCTGTTCCTATTCCAATATTTCCGTCTTCTCTAATTGTTAAGGTTCGTAGAAAATGTTCTGTTTGTATATTTGTAATATTATTTATGAAAAAGTTCTTATCTGTTCCAATTTCCCATTTTGAATGGTAGCTGGTAGTAGGTCCAAAGGTAAATATATTCTCAAATCTTATTGAAGGAAAGGGAGCTACATCTGCAAATGAACTTAATAAACCTATTTCGTCATTTGGATTGCATGGAGGATTTGGACAAACCGGATCATATATTTGGTAATAATCAGACTTAATGTGTAATTTACTTTCAGGAGCGGTGGTTCCAATTCCTAGAAAGCCCACATTGTTCAATACCATTTGTTGGTTATTGTTGGTTCTGAACCGTAGATCCTGATTATTGATTGTTCCTAAAAAATGGGAAGCATTAATGTTATTATTTCCATTGATTAACCAGTTGTTATTTATACCATTTTGGGGTCCATTTGGAATATTAGCTCCAGGAATTGCAGGTACAAGTGGATTTCCTGCAATAATTTTCCCATCATTGTCAATTATAGCATATCGTTGACCAGAACCAGACTGGCTTCTCAGCCTTAAATTACCAGTTGCGATGTCAAGCTTTTCTGTAGGAAAATTGGTTCCAATACCTAATTTTCCATTTACCAATGTAGAACCTTCAATTTTTAAATCTTGTTCAACAATAACTTTTTGCTTAAAAGTAGAGGCACTATCAACTACAAACTCACCATTTACGTGCAGTTTCTTACTGGGGTTTGAGGTACCAACTCCTACGTTTCCATGGGTTGGAAAAGTGTTTGTTTGTGCAAAAGAAAGAGTTGCAATCAACATTGTTGATACTAAGCCCATGGCCTTTATTGATGCCTTAATCAGCCTTAAAAGTAGATTGGGGGGGTAAAAGTGTTTTTTTCATTTGAGTTGTTTAAAAAGCAAAGGAAATAAATTCTTATTAGAAAGTCAATTTATTTCTAATAAAAACGGTTTTAAGTATTCCAAGTGCTGTTATTTATCCTTTTTATTAACTCCCCTAGATTTTCCTAATAAAAGATTAAACAATTATTTTATTTTTGGAATTTGTTCCAGGAATTTTAAGTGAATTTCCATTTCAACAAAAACTGTTGATTCTGCAACAAAAAGCGTTGATACCATTTTAAAAATAAGGTTAAAATGTATAAAAATAGTTTGTTTTAAGTAGGGATAGTGGAAATATTTAAGCTTAAATTCAATTATAAATTCCTTTGTTTACAGGCTTTTTTGAATCAATCAACGCTTTTTGTTGATAGCGTTGATTTAACCGTTGCAACGTTTTCCAACAACGATAAATATAAAAGGATCCTAGTACAAAACAATGAAGAAATTAGAAGAGTTTTTAATCTAAAAATAATGTTACTGGAGATATTGCCATTTGTGGAATTTGTTCCAGGAGTTTTAAGTGAATTCCCAGTTCAACAAAAAATCGTTGATTTCTGCAACAAAAATTGTTGCTGCAGCATCTTTATTTTTGAGGTAATCGAACCATCGATAAAATTTAGATACGCACCAAATAATTAAGAAACGGAAAGGTTTTTGCATTTAAAAAATAAATTTATTACATTTAAGTTATTGTTTATAAAGACATTATTTTTAAAAAAGCCATCAAATTTTTTTTTACTATTGCAGCAACATGCTCACCCCGCTTCCCATTGAACAGCCGCTTAGGGTGATCTTTCTGTTTTTAAATAGATGAGTAAAAAGCCATTTTCAAAGCCATTTTTATCATATTTAGGCCAGGTAGAGATATTAAAAAATAGAGGACTGATAATAGAAAATGAGCAAAAAGCCCTTCATGTTTTAGAGAATATCAGTTATTATAGATTAAGCGGATACTGGTATCCATTATTAGAAAATAAAAAAGAACATAAATTTAAGACTACTGCAAAATTTTTACGCAAAGCTTTAAAGTTTGCGTGGCAAAAAATTCGGGAAAAAGAATTAATTTAGTTGAAAACAGTATAGTACCGCTTCAAAAAATCAAATAAGCAATTATATTTGCAATAAAAGGAATCAACTTTTGTTAAACCAACCATGTCACTTTTCATTAGCTCATTAAATTCAGGCAGCAATGGTAATTGCTATTACATAGGCAATGAAAAGGAGGCAATACTTGTGGATGCAGGAATATCATGCAGGGAAACTGAAAAACGCATGGCGAGGCTGGGACTGTCCATGGAGAAGGTAAAAGCAATTTTTATTTCCCATGAACATTCTGATCATATTCGAGGACTTAAGGTTTTGTCCAAAAAGCATCGGCTTGCTGTTTTTATAACCCCTCCAACATTAAAATCCAGTAAACTTATATTGGATCTTGAATTAGTGCAAACATTCAAAGCATATGAGCCTGTAGCAATTGGCGGGCTTTCCATTACCGCATTTCCAAAATATCATGATGCCAGCGATCCACATAGTTTTATTGTTTCCGGTAATGGGGTAAACATTGGAGTTATAACTGATGTAGGGGCTTCTTGCAAGCATGTTATTCAAAATTTTAAGCTGTGTAATGCTGCTTTTTTAGAAGCAAATTATGATGTTGAAATGCTTGAAAAAGGCAGGTATCCCCTTAATTTAAAAAGACGCATAAGTGGAGGAAGAGGCCATTTATCAAATAAGCAAGCCCTGGCTATTTTAATGAAACATAAGCCCAAATTTATGAGTCATTTGTTTTTATCTCATCTTTCACAAGATAACAACTGCCCAAAACTTGTAAATGAGCTGTTTGTAAAACATGCTCCAAAGCTACAGGTTGTTGTTGCATCACGATATAAGGAAACGGATGTTTATAAAATAGTGAAAGGGCGTTTTCAAGAATCAATCCCAAGTGGGGAAACCCAAAGCCCTGTTCAATTGTCTTTATTTTAGCTGTTTTAAGGCCATGCCACACTAGTTTTCATAAACTCTTGCTTAATTATTAAAAAAGCCAGCAGAGGTATACAATCAGACACGTGAGGGGAAAATAAAATGAACCTTAGTTTAATTTGTACTTTGCTGCAATTGGAAATTAACCTGCTTTTTTTTCAAACTCAATTCTATTGTTTCCTTGTTGTTTTAGAAAACAAATAAGAGAATTCAATTCTTTGGAAAAATCATTCAGCGATAAAGCGGATTGTTTTATATATTTAATTGATATTTTTAATTTGGATGGTGAATTTTCTGACAAAATAAGAAGATTGGATAAATCTAAAATAGTGGCAATTGGCTGCTTTAAATTGTGAGAAACCATAAACATCATTTCTTCCAGTGCGAATAAGTTTTTTTTCAAATATTCCTGGGTTTTATTCAGTTCTGTATTGGCTACCATTAATTCCATTGTACGTTTTTCCTTTTCGTGGTTTTGAAAAACAAGTTCCTTGTTTGCCAGGAATAATTCCTCAGCACTTTTCACTTTTTCCTTGTTTTGAAATTCAAGTTTCTCAATTGCCTTGAGTAACTCTTCAGCCTGTTTTTCCTTTTGGAGGTTTTGAAATAAAAGTTTCTTATTTGCAAGGATTAATTCATCCGCGCATTTTTCCTTTGCTTTATTTTTAATGGAAAATTTTCTATCAGGAAAAATATTTTTCATCTGGCTTCTTTCTTTTTGTCCATTATTCAAAAGGCATTAATAAGTTGAATTTTTTTATGAAATACTGGTTTTATTATCAATAGTAATGTCGTTGATGGTTTGAGGACCTTCTGTAATACTTGAGTTTCCAAGGTTAAAGTCGGGTAATAGAATATTGCGCCATTCAAATGTTTTGGGCATATCATCTCCAATTAATTTTCCCCAGGGTTTTAAGGGTTCTACACGATCGAAAATCACTTTTAGGATGGCAACAATTGGAATGGCTAAAAACATTCCTGCAATTCCTGCAATTGCCCCACCAATAATAATTCCTACCATGGATGCCAGGGCATTAATCCGTATTTTGTTTCCAACAATTTTGGGTACCAGGATATTATTATCAATAAATTGAACTATCAGGTTTAGTCCAAGAATCCCAACAATTAATGACGGATCTGTTGAAGTAACAAGAGTAACCAGAATTGAAATAAGTACTGCTGTAAAAATCCCAATATAGGGAATCAGATTAAGCATGGCAGTAATAACTCCCAGCAATACTGCATACTGTACGCCCAATAACATTAAGCCAGATGTTGTTAATATACCAACAACGCCCATTTCAAGAAGTAATCCAACAATGTAACTTTGAACCACTGTTTTTATATTAATAAGTACGTCTATGAGTTTCTGTTCATTTTTTTGAGAAACTATTGAGGAAAGAAATTGTATAAAAAGATTTCTGTACAATAGAATCAGAAATGTATAAATAGGAGTGAGGATAATATTGATTATGGTATCGGTGAATGAACTCAAGGTATTGCCTACAAGTGTATTGTTTCCATTCATTGTACTCTGGGTAACCTGTTGGATATAATTTTTCTGTTTGTAATAGCTTACATGATAGCGTTGTTTAATCCAGTGCTGAATGTGTTCATAATGATTTGAAAAATTTTTTTGAATCTTATTCCAATCCTCAGTGATATAAGAAATTTGCCAGGAAATAAACAGAATAATTGTGGCAATTAATATTACAAATAATACAACCGATACCAAAACTGCAATAACATGTGGGAGTTTTAATTTAGCATTAAAAAAAACCACCACTGGCCTTAATATAATTGCAAACAATAAAGCAAGAAACAGTGGAATTAAAACAGATTGACCAAAATAAAGCACCAGAATAATAATGCTTAAGCTCAACAGAGTGAGTGCCAATTTTACATAAGGCGGGTAATTTAAAGTTTGAGTTTCCATGGAATAATTTTTTTAAATTTAATTCTTTGAATCACAATTATCCATTAGTGAAAAAGTACTACAATGCTAAATTAAATAAAGCGTAATGTTTTTCGAAAACCGATTAATTATATGTTGACTTTATTTTTTATTGCTGTTCTTTTGTTCTTCTTTAAGTTCTTTTCTTTCTTTTCTTTTCAAAGACCCACGCAATAGAAAACTGTTTTTGGCAGCATCCATATTTTCCTCGAATCCTTTTGTCCCATGTTGTAAATTTTTGATGGTTTGGTCCAAATTTTTTGCAAAAACAGTATCCATAAATAATTTACCTATTGTTCCATTACCCTTGCTAATATTGGCCATTATTGCAGCAAAATCAGTGGTAATTGTTGCAGCATTTTCACTTGTTATTTTTAAATTAAGTAAAATTTCATCCATATTAACAGGTTGAGATGTTTCAATAAAATCATTGTCTGATAATTCCTTTTCACCAGGAGTTCCCGGGATTATAAGCATAATTTTATTTCCCATTAACCCATCTGAGCCAATAAGGGCTTTTGCATTTTTTTTAATAAAATGCCTGGAATTTTCATTAATCACCATATCTACCTTTACAGTTGAATCAGTAATTTGTTGTATACTTTCTATTATTCCTACATTAATTCCTGAAAATCGCACATTGTTTCCAACCTGGAGTCCGCTAACATCCTTAAATATTCCACTTATATGAAAAGTGCTGCTGAATAAATTCTCTTTTTGGCCAATAAAGTATATTCCTGCTATAAAAAGTATAAATCCTGTGGAGACAAGTATTCCAAGTCTTATATTATTTCCTGTTGTTTTTTTCATGATACTGTTCATATTATAAAAGACTTTCCTTTTTGGGTTTTATTCAAAGAATGAGCGCACCCATTCATCTTTTGATTGTGATAACTCTTTAAAAGTTCCTTCAGCCACACACAATCCTTCATTAATTATTACCATACGGTTGGCTGTAATACGCGCACACTCCACATCATGTGTAATTATTATGCTTGCAGTATTGTATTTTTTTTGCACCTCTAAAATCAATTTACTTATTTCTTTTGATGTAATAGGATCCAAACCAGTGGTAGGCTCGTCATATAGTATAATTTCGGGTTTTAATATTAAAGATCGGGCAAGTCCAACTCTTTTTTTCATTCCACCTGAAAGTTCTGAAGGCATTTTTTCGATTGCTTCTTCCAGGCCAACATTTGTAAGGGCGTCTAAAACCAAAGTGTTAATTTCTTCTCTTGATTTGCTTTTTAGATCACGTAAAGGAAATTCAAGATTCTCTCTTACGCTCATAGAGTCATAAAGTGCGGCACTTTGAAAAAGAAATCCTACTTTTTTTCTCAATGCATTTAAATCCTTGCCTTTTAAGCCGGATAATGTTTCTCCAAGAACAACAATTTTTCCTTCATCTGGTTCAATAAGGCCAATAAGGCATTTTATCAGGACTGATTTTCCGCTTCCTGATTTTCCGAAAATCACAAGATTTTCACCTTTATTAATTTTTAAACTGATGTCTTTAAGTACATCATTGCTTCCAAATGATTTTTTCAGGTGTTCTATTTCTACAACAGTTTCCATAACAATCAATTTAAAAGGCTGGTTATTTGAACTGCAACCATGTCAATAATAAATATGGATAATGAAGCGAGTACAACAGCAGAGTTTGCGGCCTGCCCAACTCCTTCGGTTCCCTTGGTGGCATTGTACCCTTTATAACAACTAATTATAGCAATTGAAAACCCAAAGAAAAATGTTTTAATTATTGCAGGAAAAACATCCATGAAAGAAAGTTTTTCGAAGACCTGTAAAAAGAAAAGCTGAAAACTTACATCTCCTTGCAGATTAACGCCAATATATGAACCATAAAGGGAAATGGAATCAGCAACAATTACCAGTACGGGTAGCATAAGCGTTGCGGAGAGAACTCTTGTTACTACGATATAATTAAAAGGATTTATTCCTGAAACTTCCATCGCATCAATTTGTTCGGTTACTTTCATGGAGGCTAATTCTGCTCCAATACCCGATCCTACTTTTCCAGCAAAAATTAGTGCAGTAATTACAGGTCCGATTTCCCGGATAATAGAAACCGCAACCATTGCAGGCAACCAGGATTCAGCACCAAACTCAGAAAGCGTTGGCCTGGCTTGTATGGTTAGTACAAGGCCCATAATAAATCCGGTGATGGCTACAAGTGGAAAAGACTTATAGCCGATTAAAAAAGCTTGTTTACCAAGTTCCCTTAATTCATAGGGAGGTACAAAGACTTCACGGAAAAAGCGCATTGAAAACAAGGTTAATTGTGCAATCTCTTCAAAAAAGCCTTTTAATGCATTTGAGGGCCTCTTTGAAAGCACCAATGCCTTTTTTAAAGCAGTTTCTCCGGATGTTTTTAAATCTTGTGACATTTTTAATAATAAAAATTAGAAAGTATTAAAAGGACTTTTCATTTTCGGGATCAATCTTT
Organism: Bacteroidota bacterium; assembly: GCA_013696965.1. Classification (NCBI taxonomy): domain Bacteria; kingdom Pseudomonadati; phylum Bacteroidota; species Bacteroidota bacterium. The sequence goes on from JACCXN010000064.1 coordinate 11,790, forward strand.
TTTGTAAATAAATTAAACAAGCTGCTGGCAACTAATTTAATTGTATCTGAATTTTTTGATACAGCATTTGAAACACCTAATTGCAAAAGTGAACCAAGTAATTTTTTTAACGGATTATGTGACTCTCCTACAACTAATGATTTAGATAAATAACCAGCCGTTATTCCCATAGTGGCTCCCATTATGTCTTCTTTGAAATCAGGTAAAGTTGTAAACTCTTTGAAGGTGCTTTTTAGTACGTTTAAAGGCTTCATTTTTTCAAAGGTGTTCAGGAATTCTTCCTTTAGTAAAGGCCACTCCTGAGCTTGCTTATACTCTAATTGCTCAATTGCATTTTTAAGATCTTTAACTGATGTTATTTTTTGCATAATCGTATTATTTAAGCATTTGAGTGATGATGGAATTATTTACCTGGGTTTTGATAAGTGGATGCATATAAAACAATATAATTCCAATTATCCCATAGAATGAAGCCACAAGTAAAAAGCCAAAGTAGTTCTTTCCTAATAGGTCACCCAGCCAAAGTGCAATAGCAATATTCAAAGTTAGTGCAAAAATAGAAAGCACTATAATTAATAATAAGCGGGAGAATAGTGTGGAGCTAACATCTGCTGTTTTATTCAGGGATTTTAGCTTAAATAATTCCAAGCTAGTTTTGCTATACTTCTCAGCCTTTAACAGTAGAGGTTCAATTAAATTTGCTTTTGCCTGCATAAGAGTTTTTTATTTAATAATAGCCGGAATGCACTCATTCCGGCTATTAAATTGTTAAAAATGGATTCGAAATTAGATTAGTTCCCTTTAAACTTTTCAACCTTTGCTACCCCATTCTCCACAAACCCATTTGCTTTTTCTTTTAATGATTTTACTTCTTTTTTTACATCTTCAAGTATATCACCTAACTGTTCTTTGATATTCTCTGCAAGGTCATCTCCTTTAGCTGCAAGTTTTTTCATTGTTTCACTTCCTTTGTCAGGAGCAAATAAGATTCCCAGAGCTCCACCAATGGCTGCGCCCAATATTAATGCTCCAAATAATTTTGCATTGTCGTTTGACTTTTTCATTTTTTTTAGTTTTTAAATTGTTTGAAATAAGAGAGGTATTATATAATCCTTCTCCCTTGAATAATTCGAAATATAACTGCAATTAATGCAATTACTAATAGCATGTGTATTAGTCCTCCGGCACTGTAACCTACAAAGCCTATTGCCCAAAGGATAACTAATACTACTGCTATGATATAAAGAATATTACTCATGATTTAATTTTATTTAAGCGTGAAATTATTTAATTCATTTCCTTTGATAATCCTAAAAACAACCGCAATTAATTCAATCGCTAATAGTATGTGTATTGTTTCTGGTGCACTATAACCAATAAAGCCTATTGCCTAAAGAATAACTAATACTACTGCTATAATACTAAGGATGTTTCCCATGATTGTATTTTTTAATGGTGAATTGCTAAACCAATTGTAGATGTACCGCTTGATAGGTCAAGAAAAACACCTAGCCTATTATTGATATGATATTCTGCACCAATATGAAGATCCAGGTATACCGGACTTGGTGAGCGGTAATAATTTTTGTCATGATAATAACCATAATCAGCACGGTTGCTTACAAGTGCAAATCCCAAGGAACCTGCAGCATAAAAATCCCATTTTGAATTAGCATTAAACAATTCATCAAAATAATAGGTTCCTTTAGCCCCAACAGGAATTACCGTGTAACGAGAATTGTACCTGTAACCGTTTTTATCAATATAAGTTCTTTGGAAGGTATAAATAGATACAAAAGGGGCCAGGGTAAAGTTCCTAAAAAGGTCGAATTCGTAGTTAAGATGCAAGGTTGGGGTTGAATGGCCAATATAACCATAGTATCCTATTCCTACTCCTAAATTTAAGGTTTTACCATAGCTTTCAGGATATGATTTTTCCTGTGCGAATGAATTAATCCCTATTATCATAAGGAATAAAATTGATGCGAGTGTTTTAGTTTTCATTTTTTTGTTTTTTTGTTTTTTAGTTGTTTTTGTTAATGGTTTTTTTGGTTTAAAATAAACATGTAAATCCAAGGTAAGCTGAGTTTGTTCTAACAATGGCTCTATCCAGAATATAATAAGTACCATCGGCAGGCTGGTTTGTATTGCTTACATTTACAAAACCATATACTCCACGGTATCCAATATCCAAACGAAGGGTTTTCTTTGAATTAAGAATAAATTCAAGTCCTGCTCCGTATGCGGCACCAAAATCACCACTTTTGGTTGAAATAACAGTTTGTAAAGTATCCGAATCACCACCTCCTGCAGTTGTAACACTTGCTCCTAAACTATATCCTATTTGAGGCCCGAATTCAACTTTTAAATTAACAGGATTAGATTTACCTGTATTAAGCGAAAGCAGCAAAGGAATATTTACATAACGCACATTAAATTCACGCTGCATATCATTGTCTGTATATTTTTGTGAAAGTGAGTTGTAAATAATCTCTCCTGATAATCCAACATGGTTGGAAAAATTAAAACCGAGAATGGCTCCAAATCCATATCCCAGTGTAGCTTCTCCTTTTATAGTTCCTCCACTTGAAGTTTGCATATCAAAAGAAGAAAGCGTAGGCATAAAACGCACTCCAAATTCTACTCTGTTAAAGTCGGGCTTTGGCGTTGCAACCATCATTGAGTCTTGTGCTTTTACCTTTGTACCAAAGGCTAAAGCAAATAGTCCGATTATTATTAAAGATTTTTTCATGGTTTTTTTTATTTAAGTATTATTAATATTGTTTACCTGTTTTTATATGATTTACTGGTTTTTTGTATAGATTTTTTAACTGAAAAAATTGCTTAATGCCTTTCCTAACTCTTCAAGATCACTGTTGAATTTCGATTTAAAATCTGCCCATTTTTCTTTTCCCTCTACCTTGTAATCATCCATTTTCTTTTTTGTGTCAGTGTTTTTTCTTTCTAATTCTGCTATTTTCTTTCTATAATCAGCTTTAACATCATTTTTTTCATTCTCAATTCTTGCATTAAAATCTGCAATAATTTTGTTATTCGCCTCAATTTTATTTTCAACTTCTTTACGGTATTTTTCAACTTCTTCCAAATGTTCCTTGTTGGCTTTTTCTAATTCCCAGTTTGCATCTATAACCTTGTTCTCTGCTTGTTCTACCTTATCTGTTGTTGAGCTGCAACTTGTAAATATTGCTGCTGATAAACAAGTGTAAATTGATAGTGTTAAGATTGAATTTTTCATGTTTTTTTCGTTTAAATTAATTTATTCCTAATTGGTATGCTTTATTACAAATCAGAAATTAATTTTTGGATCTCTTCTTTTGATTTACCAAACTTTTTCTGTAACCTTTTTAGAATTTCTTCCCTTTTGCCCTCTTCTAATAAGAGTTTGCTATTTGTAAGGTTATTGAGTTTTTGTTTGAGTATCTTTTTTATCTGATCCCAGTTTTCGTCAGATGAATCACACATGTTTTTTGTTTTTAATGCCTTTAAATTTCTCTTTAACAAAGGTGCGCAAGTAAGGGGCGATAATTGTTACACAACTTATTAAATTAGTTACATCATTCACAGTTTTGATTTTTGGAAACAACACTATTTCAACTCATCCTATCCATTATGCTATCAGCAATCCAAATGCAAGTATTGTTTTTTGCATTTAATTTTATGCGCGTTATATAACCTTTTATGCTTTTGATGTTAATTTAAAATACTCATTCACACTATTAAGGATTTCCTGGGTATCAAAGGGTTTTAAATAATTGGCAATAATTATTAATTCCTTTACACTTAATAATCTGTCTATGCATTGTGAATTGGTGCATATTATTGGAAGGGATTTTCCTACCAAAGCTTTTTTAAATAAATATAAACAGGAGGAAGTACTTGGTGCTGTATCTGAAATAACCAAATCTGGTTTAATGTTTGAGTGGGACTGGTCAAAGGAATTGGCCCGCACAACTTTATAACCGCTTTGTTCCAGTTTTTTTTGTAACTCTAAACCTATGATCGACTGTTCATCTATGATAAGAATTTTTTTAGCAAGAATTGACTTTAAATTTCCCATAACCCTGGTATTTAATATTGTTTTTTGACATTCATCCATAAAGTATTTTATAAATGAAGATTGCTTATCAAAGGTGAAGTATAAAAAGGAGGAAAGTGTTACAAATTTTTTAAAAAAATTACATTATTCACACTTTGATTAAAACAATTGGATTGGTTTGAGTGAAGTGGAAATTAATTATTTAAGGCAGTTAAAACAGCTCCTTTTATAGTTTATTGTTGCAATTCAAGCCTGCCTTATTCAAACTATTTCTGGCTGTAATAATTCTATGGTTTTTGATTTAAATAAAAGGAAAAAAGGTTGAATTTCCATGTTATAACCAAAGGTTCACGCGCTCCGTTTACTACCTGATTTTATCCAGGTTTTAACCATTCCCAAAAGTGTTTGCAATTCAAAAGGATATTTTCATTCAATTAATTCTGCCAAGAAAAAAACGAACTTTTATAAGAATTATAATTTAAAAACCGGCAGTTCTTTTTTACGTTCTGCCTTATCGTTTATTTCATTCATTTTTTGGTAAGCCTTAATTAAAGATTCTGGAAACTCACTTTTGTATTCGATTTTGTAAAATGAAAATCCATTGTAAGGAACAACCCGCTGTTCAGAGGAAAACTTTACCTGGTTTCTCACCTCTTCTTTCTTAAAACAGGAAAGAAAATCTTCTTCTCTTTGCTTGTTTAATTGTTTATACTTTGAATTAAGAAAAGATGCATCAAGCAGTCTTATGCATTTTTCCTGCACGGTAAATAGCAATGAATCTTTAACCTGGGTGTTTAAATAGTGAATAAATTGAGCATCTTTTACCGACATTTTTTCAACTTTTATTGAGTCGAGTTCATTGAAGGTTTTGGAGGTTTTATTGTTGAAAGTAAGGAAGTATTTCTTCTTTGCCTCATAAAACAAAATGTATTCTTTTTCTTTAAGTTCAAAGTGATGAGGATGTACTACAATGTTTTCTTCAGGATTTTTTTTCAGAAATTCTGCGAGTTTTTCAATAAATTTATTCTGGTCAGAAAACAGAAAACTCTGGCGAGTATTCCACGTTAAAACAAAGGATTCTTCAATTTCGGTTTCAATGCTGTTTACCTTCATTCTATAAGGTGTTGTAGGAGGTTTTACAAAAATGTTTTCTAATAAATTCAAGAATACATCACGTAAATTAAATTTAGGATTCTTTAGATTTCCTGTAATTGGTATTTCGTAATCAATAACATTGTTGCCATCTCTTACAAATGCCATTACCAGTGGCATAGGTATGTATTTAACGCTTTTGTTTTTTATTCTGCTACTCGTGCGGGGGTCTGTAATAAGCAAATGATTTTCACTATTTATAACTCCATCTCTCACATGCCAGGTGCCATTAAATCCAATGGTTCCTCTATCTAATGGGAAAGAAGTATATTCGATAGTGTAAGGGTTAAACATAGCCACAGGAAGATTCTGCAAATTATAATGTAAATCAAAATCTGAACTGTCTTTAGGGTTTATGCTAAGGGTTCCGGAAAAATCACCATAAGGTTTAATTCCTGATTTAACGGATACATTTACACGCTTGTTATTTGTATCAATTGAATCAGCTATTATAGTGAGTGGATTTAATTCAATTGTAAATTTTTCATTTAAAGAATAGTCATTGAATTTTATATCGCTATTGTAAATTGCCAGTTTGTCGACTTTGTAATGACTTTGTAAAAAATTTTGCGAAATCAGTTTTATATAATTTGCTATTTCAATAACAAGATTAAATTTAGTATTATTTGCAATTGTGTTCTCAATGTTATTTCCATTTTTCCCGAACATAGTCTGTAAATTGTCAAGGGAATCATAGCGCTCATATTTAAAGTAAGGGCGGTTAAGTATTATTGAATCATAGAAATACATCTGTTTTAACGGGCTTAATTCATTTATTGATATAGCCAGATTCTCAAAATAAGCATAGTCGTTATCAGGGGTTTTTCCAAAATGGAAATCATTGAATGCCACCATGCCCTTTGCAGTAATGTTTTTACCATTATTAAAGTTTCCTATTACATTCATGTGCGCATCAAGGTTCGCAGAGAAGCTTCCATAGTTTGTTATATCTTTTAGATATTGTCCAATAAAGTTTAAATCATATTTGTTGGCAATAACCGTAAGACTATAATCCTTGGTGTTTACATTCATACCAAAATCTCCTTTTATATCACCATTTCCAATTCCTGGCGTAAAAGAAAAATTTGCAACAAGAGTATCCAAATTCCAACGCTTTCCTGTGCTTTGAATGTTTACCTGTTTTATAAAATAACTTATAGGCGTTACTTTATCTATGTAATAAAATTCCCCATCTTTTATATTTATATCCAAAATATTAAAATGCACAGGAGCATTCACACTATTGGAATCTGTAGTAAATTTTTCAATAAGGTCTTCAAAATTAAATTTCAGTTTGTTTTGAATAACTATACCTCTGGGCTCATTAATAGTGATCTTGTTTATTTCATATGTTTGAGAAAACATTTTTAACATGCTAAAATTTGCATTTACTTCTTTTGCTGAAAAGAAAATGGTATCGCTATTATTCTCGTATATTTTAAGATTGCTAAGATGAATGAATCCGGTAAATGGATTTGTATATGCCCAGTCTATTGTAATTTGTCTGCCTGTATATTTTTCATCGTACTTTTGAATTAAATATTTTGTGATAGGGGAAATAAAAAGAATCACTCCCCCCACAAGGATTACAAGGACAATTCCACTAATAAGTAGTGATTTTTTTAATTTACTCATGGGATTATAAAAATGTTGAAAATTGTTTTACTATGTTTTAAAGTATTATGATGTCAAACGGGCTCATTCAAGAGAAGAAAGTTGAATTGATTCTCCTCTTTGAGTTTGGATTTCGCTTTAATTAATTTCAGTAATTTTCAATTCAACTCTTCGGTTGAGTTGCCTTCCTTCTGGATTGTCTGTTCCATTTGCATTTTTATTGAGTGCTGCTGGCATTGCTTTGCCGTATCCTTTAGCCTTCATTCGACTGGCCTTAATGCCATTTGCCTCAAGTTTGCTTACAACTGCTTGTGCCCGTTCTTCAGAAAGTTTCTGGTTGTATTTAGCATCACCTTTGCTGTCGGTATGTCCCGAAATTTCTACTTTTAGGTTGGGATTGCTTTTCATAAGTTGTAAAAGATTCTTTAATTCCACATTGGATAAAGGACGCAAAGTGGCTTTGTCGAAATCAAAGAAAATATTGTTCAAAATAATTTTTGAACCTACAACAATTGGATTTAGTAATACTTCTCTTTTTATTTCATAATAATTCGATTTCTTAGGTATTTCCATGTTTTCAGAATAAAACAAGTGACCTTCGCCTTGATAAGTAATGTTGTAATTTTTTCCTGGTGTAAGAATAAAAAGAAATTGTCCTGTTTTACTGTTTGTGTTGTAAACCCCAACTACTTCTTCGGTTTCATTATCAGTTACTGTAATAAAAACTTTCTTTGCAGTTTTACCTGATTCATCATAAACATTTCCTTTAATCAATGTAAGGGGCGTAGGTTCACGATTAAGGAAAGTCATTTGATAATTGTCTTTTCCACCATACCCTCCTTCTCTAAAAGAAGAGAAGTAAGCAGTACGGCTATCAGGACTAACCATATAAAATATATCATCGTCTGTAGTATTGATTGGATAGCCTGCATTTACTGGTTGTGACCAATTTCCATCACTGGAAAGTAAGCTGGTAAACACATCAAATCCACCCATAGTGTTGTGTCCAGAGGAACTAAACATTAGGGTAACACCATCGGGATGAATGAAAGGAGCATCTTCATCATAAATGGTATTAATATTTGGTCCCATATTAACTGCCTTTTCCCAGTCTCCATCATGTTTACGTTTGCTTAAATATAAATCCCTACCACCAAATCCACCAGGCCTGTCGCTTGTAAAGTAAAGGCTATTGCCATCCGCTGAAATAAAGGCACTTGGTTCCCAGTGTTTTGTATTTATGTTATCGTTTAGCTTTACAGGATTGCTCCATTTGTCACCATCTAAGGATGTGGAATAGATATTTCCTATTCCATAATCATCCTTGTAAATTAATATGGTTTGTCCATCAGGAGAGATTCCTACTGTAGCCTCATGCCAGTCTGTGTTTATTGGGGCACCTATGCCTTCTGCTTTAGCCCAGCCAGTTTTGGTCTTGGTTGCCATGTAAATGTCTTCCATAAAATTGCCCTCACTGTCTTTTTGCTCGTTTTTAGTATTAGGTCTGCGCGATGTAAAAAAAAGAGTATTCTGATCGGCTGACAAAACGGGAGAGTAATCAGCATAAGGTGAGTTAATAGTACTTCCCATGTTTTCAATCTTAACCTTCATAGGATTTGCAACCAATTGTTTTCCTGATTTACACTCCTCTATTTTTCTGTTTGTTTCTATAAAAAGGTCCTTATCCATACTATTGTTTTCTGCCATAAGTGCTTTAAATTTTTCATAAATTTCAATGGCCTTGTCAAACTGGTAATCCAAATGATAAGCATCGCCAAGGAATTTATAGGTTATTAGCGGTGCATTTTTTTCCTTGTATGAATCTTGCTGGCAATCTTTTGAAACCGAAGTAACAGCCGTGCTGAAATAAGGAATGGCCTTAGATCTGTTTATTCTTGAACTTTGATGGCAAACACCTATTTTGAAAGCTAAATTCATGTTTTCAGGATTTTTTTCATAAAGTTCAAGGAATATTGGTAACGAGGCGGCATATCCATCTTTTGAATTATTCAACAATTCGCCTTTGGCATGTTTATAAACCTCAGAAAATGATTTTTCTGCACGATTAAAATCTTTTTCAAAAGTGCCTTTTCCGTTTTGGGCACAAAGGTTATACAGGCTCAATAAGACTAATATAGTAAGGGAAATAAGGTTTTTCATCTTGAGTTTAGGTTTATTATATACAAAGATGAGTATCTTAATTGCAAAAAATATTACACAACTTTAGGAATTAGTTATATTATTCACATATTTGTAAGCAAGTATCAAGCTATAAAAATGAAGGATCAAGTATCAATTAAATCGTATGAAACGAAAGACAAATCGTTTATTATGGCTCTATTGAAAATGAATACACCAAAGTATTTTTCTCCCAAAGAAGAAAATGATTTGATTTATTATTTGGAAAATGAAATTGAAAATTATTTTGTTGTTGAATATGAAAAAAAAATTGTAGCATGTGGGGGGATTAATTTTTCGGATGATTTAACAACCGCAAAAATAAGTTGGGATATTATACACCCACATTTTCAAGCCAAAGGAATAGGAAGTTTACTTTTGAATCACAGATTAACACTATTAAAATCCTTTAATCACCTTCAAATTATTTCTGTAAGAACCAGCCAGCTTGCATATAAATTTTATGAAAAACATGGTTTTAAACTTGTAGAAGTTTCAAAGGATTACTGGGCAAAAGGTTTTGATTTATATAGAATGGAAAAGAGACAACAATAAAAACGGGCAGAAAAATTTGACTTCATTTTCTGATTGGTACTATAAAAATTCAAGCACATTATGCTTGCAAATGAAAAACTTTTTCCAATTTATTCCTTTCAGGATTTTTGAATTTAAATGCATTTTTGGTTTGCATTAATCTGTTGAACAAAGCTGATCAATGAATCATTAAAGATGATAGGATTCTCTAGGTTCGCTAAATGGCCTGCCTGTTCAATAGGGATTAACAAGGAGTTATGGGTTTTTTCATGCATCAGCCAGGATGCATCGGGAGGTGTAATTTTATCTTCTTTTCCTACCATAATAAGTATGGGTACTTTAATCTGATTAAGATTGCTGCATGTTTCATTTCTTAAAGATAAGGCAAGCAATGTATTGCAAAGCGATTTTTCGGAAGTATTCACTATCATTTCTTTAACTGTAATTGTTTCTTTAACTTTTGTTGTAAAAGATTCAGTTGCAAAAAGATTTTTAATACTCTCATCCGCGTATTTTTCTACTCCGTTTTCCTTGATTTTTTCAATTGTTTTCATTCTTTTTTCCTTTACCTCGGGAGTATCGGCTATACATTGAGTATCACTTAATATAAGGGCATTAAAATAGTGTGGATAGTTTTCAATAGCATTTAATGCAATATACCCTCCCATGGATAAGCCACAGAGAAATGTTTTATCGATTTCCAGGGCATTTATCAGGCCTATTAGGTCTTTAACAAAAAGTTCAATTGAGAAGTCTTCATTCCCACTATCAGAATTTCCATGGCCGCGAATATCATATGTAATTACCCGGTAATTATCCATGAGTGCTTGCACTTGAGGATCCCACATGGATTTATTGAAGGGAAAACCGTGAATAAATATTATCGAAGAAGCATCATCTGGTCCTTGATCGCTATAACATACGCTGTGATTATTACATTTATCCTAATATCGTTTCCTATTGTGCGCATGTAAAACTATTTTTTTAAGGTAATTGATGGGTTTTTTACTTTTCACAGCCTCTTTTTTTGCTTGTTTTCCATCTAAATTTAGTATAATTCTTTCTGTTATTGAAACTCGTTTTTTTACTTATAGGAAAAAACTCCTAATGCCAGGATTATTGTTATCAAAAGGAAATAAAATAATTTATTTAGAGCTGTTGAAATTTTGCTTGCCAATTCTTCGCCTGTGGTAAATCGCACCGATTTGTAAATGCTATTACTGGACAAGATAAAGGATAACATTATCGAATAAAGTTCATTTTCCTCACCATTGAAAATATGTTTTAGTTTTTCAGTTAACATTTTTTTGGTGTTAAATGTCAAATACTAAATATGAGGTTAATTTACCTCTTTTCGGTGGTAATTGCATTTTTATCTCACCTAATAGTGATAGTTGCAATTACACTTATGTAGGCATTGAATTAGGCTAGTAAATAGTAAACTCCTGCTTTAAGTTGTAAATATTGGTTTTCAGAACTTAATGGTAAACTCCAGGTAATCATCATCAGGTAAACTGGTAAAAGTGAATGGCCTTTTTTCTCCTATACGACTTTCTTTTTGTATGCATTCTTCTGTTGCTTTACCTGAAAGAAAAGTATATGGATTAGATTTTTCGCTTACAATTTTCAGAATCTTAAAAGCAACTTTATCTATTGGTTTTATTTTTTCAATTTGTGTTTTCATGATATTTGTGATAAGAATTAATAATCAGTATTTAATTTTGATTAATTCATATACCTCCCCCTTAATTTTTCATCTGTTCGGCTATTGCAAGGTTTTATAAATGTGTTTTTAGTGTAAACAAAAGTTTATTGCAGCCAGTTTATTTTAATGTGCATTGCAATCCCAGTTGCAGGATTAGGCGAATCAAAAATTAATTTTTAACAATACAAATGTGAGCAATTAATATAGCGCATTGTTTTAGAATTGCATCAAATATTTGCATGATTCACACATCTATAAAATAAAACTCATTGGGAATTTGAAATTCAAAATATTTTTGGACTCATTTACACCATTAATCAAGAAGAGATGGGGCAAAAACCTGAATTAATACAACAGCGGAAAATATAATGGCAATACCAATGAAGGAAGCAACAAGAAGTCGTTTGTATCCCTTTGCTTCGGCATTCACCTCTAAAATTTTTATTAGATTGAATAAGGAATAATTGATTTTTTTAAATTGTGTTTCACTTTTAACAACATAATCAGAAGCCCCATGGGTAAATGACTTTGATGCAATTTCAATATTGTCATTTGCGGTTAGCATGGATCAAGCGGAAAAGTTGGGGGCTGCAAATTTCTAAGCATAAATATTTGCTAATCTGAACAAGAAAAAACTTACATTTCTAACTCCTCTAAAAGCAGACCTAAAAGCTTTTATTTTTGCATTG
>JACCXN010000065.1 GCA_013696965.1 Bacteroidota bacterium
TACAGAAAGTTATAAGTCTACTATCGAAACATATAAAAGAGTTATTTATACAGCAATATTAAAAAATTGTGAGAACTGCGTGAGAGAAAAATATTGTCATAAAAGAAAATTAAATGCTGATTTAGAATACTTAAATCAGGAATATAAAAGTGAATACGAAACTAAAATAACTTTTAAAGTTTCACAGCTATTACCAGGATTAATTTCATCAATTAACTTACCTGATAAAGACACTGAAATTGAACTGTATTCACAGAATACAAATCGCTGGAAAGTCCAGTTTGAAGAATTGACCGCCAACTATAAAAACAATCTAAAGGAATTTATAGAATCAGTTGTTTCTCTTGGGAAATTGAACAAGAAAAACCCATCTCTTGAAAATATATTTTTTGAAGCATCAAAATTTATATCTAAATACGACAAGGAATCTTCGCTTTCACTTTATGTGCATTATTTATATCACGACTTAAAATCTACCACTTTTGATAATAAACAATTAACAAAAACTATTCAGAAAAGCTTATTCAAAACCAACGAGCAATTACACGATTTTGAAATAATTGTCAGCGAGTTAATCAAAGACAAGGATTTGGACAAAGCATTAAAAGGTGTTACCAAAGTTTATGAGATAAAGCGTAAGAAAATACAACTTGATACTAGTTCTATAAAAGAAGTTCAACAACAACACTCTGGAACAGTTGAACTTCTTAATGAATATTTAAAGGACGATTTTGAGGATGAAAATAATACTATAAAATCACAAGAAATAAACAGCGAAGAAATAGAAATCGAGATAACTCAAAAAAGTGTAAAAATTAGTCATCCGGCTTTTATTAGTGACTTATCTTTTACGCCAATACACGTATCAACTTTAGAGTTGTTCTCAAAAAGTAATTTTTCTATTACTCAAATTGAAGTTGAAGAATTTGCAAAATCAAAAGGTATTTTTAAAAATCAATTAATCGAAAGCATTAATGAAACCTGCTACGAGTTTTTAGATGATGTATTGATTGAGGAAGAAGACGACCATTACACAATTAATACAAACTATTTCCAAAGAATTTCAGCAAAATGATAGACAACATTAAACCTAAAGAAGCCACATCAATTATCAATTCTTTAATTGGTGGAGTAGTTCCCAAAATTGGCGTTCAACATATTACCGTTGGGCGTTCAGAAGAAATAAATGCAGTTGTAACCGCATTAGAAGATGTTAAGAACGGGCATAGTATGGTTAAATTCTGGATTGGCGACTTTGGTTCAGGTAAATCATTTATGCTTCATTTGCTCAATACAGTTGCTTTAAAGCAGAAGTTTGTCGTAGCCAATGCAGATTTTACCCCTGACAATCGTTTGTATTCAAACGATGGAAAAGGAGTTGCTCTCTATTCTTCCATTATGGATAATGTTTCAATTCAAACAAAACCCGAAGGCGGTGCATTACCAACATTGTTGGAAAAATGGATTGAGCAAATTATAACCAAAACTGCCGAAGAAAATAAAATTTCATTGACAGATATTCGTAGTGAACAATACTTGAACTTAATTCAAAACAACATTATGAAAACCATTAATGAAATTACCGATGTAGGCGGTTTCGATTTTGGAACAGTTGTAATGAAATATTACGATGGTTATATCAAAGAGGATGAGCAATTAAGAAGAAACGCATTGAAGTGGCTAAAAGGAGAATACAGAACCAAAACCGAAGCAAGACAAGACCTAGGAGTTAGGGAAGTTATTAACGACCTGAATTATTATGATATGCTGAAAAATTTCTGTAAACTCTTCGTAAGTATGGGTTATAGTGGTTTTATGGTAAATCTTGATGAAGCTATAAATCTTTACAAGATTTCAACTTCAGTAATGAGAGAGAAGAATTATGAGAAAATCCTTACGATATACAATGATTGTTTTCAAGGTAAAGTTGCTAACCTATTTTTCAATTTTGCCGGAACTAAAGAATTTTTAGAAAATCAGCGCAGAGGACTTTTTAGCTATGATGCCTTGAAAACAAGACTTGCAACAAATAAATTTGAAACAACGGAAATAAGAGATTTTGCACAGCCTGTAATTCAACTACTACCACTCGACCACAATGAAATATTTGTGTTATTGAAAAAATTGAAAGCCATTTTTGATTTTAACTATAAATTAGAAATCCCAATAAGTGATAGTGAAATTCATCAGTTTATGGAGGAATTATTTAATAAACCTGGTGCATCAGAATTTTTGACCCCTAGAGAGGTCATCCGTGATTTCCTAAATATTCTAAACATAATTAGACAAAATCCAACGGTAGATAAAAATATATTATTTGGAGAAATAGAAATAGAGGATGAAAGACCTGATGAAGTTTCCTTAGACAGCATAGAAGAACTATAATGTCATTTGATTTACTTTCTGAGCCAATACGAAAATTCATTCGTGACAAGGGTTGGGAGCAGTTGCGACCAATTCAAACAGCGGCTATTGCTAAAATTTTAGCGTCTGATGATAATTTTATTTTAGCCTCAAGGACTGCATCTGGAAAAACTGAAGCAGCTTTTTTACCAATTCTTTCAAAAGTTGATTTCAATGATTCAGGTGTTCAAGTGCTTTATATTTCACCGTTAATTGCGCTAATTAACGACCAGTTCTATCGCATAGAAGAGCTTTGCAAAAATCTTGATGTAACCGTTACCAAGTGGCACGGAGAAGCTAATAAAACACTTAAAGACAGATTAATTAAACAGCCAAATGGTATTGTCTTAATTACACCCGAATCATTGGAAGCAATGTTTGTTAACAAACCTTTCAATGTCAAACAACTATTTTCAAACCTCAAATATGTAGTCGTTGATGAAATACATTCCTTTATCGGTACTGATAGGGGAATTCAGTTAAAATCAATTTTATCAAGACTTCAAAATGTAAACTCAAAATCATTCAGTATAGTTGGGTTATCTGCAACAATTGGAGACTACAATGA
>JACCXN010000066.1 GCA_013696965.1 Bacteroidota bacterium
TATCAGGGAAGTATTACCAGTAAGGAAAGACAGGTCCTACCCTAGGGTAGTGAAAAACAAGCAATCTAAAAGTAAACACAAAACGTTTACTAATTATAAACCAGCGTTTTAATCCTTAACTTAATGATATTGCCCGGAGGGCCATTATGGTAATTGCTATTGCGGCAAATAAGAATATTGCAGTTTTCATCTCTGTTTGGAATTTGAATGGTTGAACAAAATTATTCAGGTTGATACGCACTATAAACAGTTACTTCAACAGTTTCTGCGATATTGGTTGAAGGCTTGCCTTTCGCAAACGTGATTCCAAAATCTGCAAGCTTGAGATTGAATTTACTGTTTACTTCTACTATGCTTCCTTTTACGGTAATTGTTCCTTTTTCTTTAATTGCCTTTGTAACACCTTTAATGGTAAGTTCACCACCAATAATTGCAGTGTAAACCCCATCTTTATCAAACTTAATGTCTTTCAGGTTTGTAATCTTGCCGGTTAGCTTTGCTTTAGGATGCACTTTGGTATCAAGGAAATCAGCATTGTTAAAATGTTTTTGCATCAGGGATTTTTCAAATTCAAAACTTTGCATTGGCACAGAAAAAACAATATTGCCAGTTTGAGTGTCAATGGTGCTGACCATCTTATAGTTATTTGCTTCTATGTCCTCAGCAGGGGTATGTGAAAAGAATTTAATATGGCTCTTGGTACTGACCAGTTTCTGAGCTACAGGCTTAAAACCGGCAATAATGGTTAAAGCAATAGAAAATGCGAGAATGATTATAGATTTTTTCATTTTAAAAATGGTTATAAGATGTAATTAATTATTGATTTTTATTAGCGAACATTTTTCCAATATGACATCCTCATAGCGTTCAAGGTCTTCATCATAAGCGGCCCCGATGCGGATGACCCCTTTTACAGTAATAGTTTGCCCCACCAAAATAGCCAATGCCTCATCATTGGTTTCTTCCGTAAAGGTGCAACTTACGCCCGCCTTGCCATTTTCGGGCTTTAGCCTGATTACCTTTTGGTTTTTAAAATCTTCAGATATGGAAACAACAGGGCCACTTACCTGAAGGATTTTGGATTCGCCTTCACCATCAAGGTATTTTTCATTGGCTTTTATAGGATCTGATAAATATTCATTAACCAGTTCTCCTGCATCATAAGAATAATCAGCTTGGGCAGAATGAACATCTCTGTGCGGTAAATTATAGAAGTAATAAGCAATCCCCCCAGCAATAAAAACCAGGGCAGAAAGTATGAGAAGTGAAGCTTTTACTGTTTTTCTTATAGTCATATTCAATATTTTTGAATTGATTTAATAGTCTTGTTTTTTTATAATTACTGACAAGGAATTATGAAAATCATTTATAATTTTCCTGTAAGTCTTTAGTTATGAGTCATTAAAGTTGAGCGTTTTTTGTTTATCAGGATTTTGCTTTTTTACCACAAAGCCCTTTTTTATACGATGAACTTAGGCAACTATGGCTATTCAAAGCCATTATCCGTGAATTTTGTGGATAAGCGTAAGGACGGATATGTAATTTACCCGATGCCTTTGCAGGAACATTCAAAAAGAATTTTTATTAATGATTACTATGTTTTTTCTTTATAATAAGCAACCATTTTTGGAAAGTTGTTTATAGCGAAGAAATAATTATAGGCTCGGAATTCCCTTTAGGAAACTTCCCCTGGATAGGTGAACTTACCATTTTATACTTGCAAACAGCAATGTTTCCTATTCAGAAAGTTTTTATAAATTGCTTAAAAGGGGCAAGGGTTAAACCCAGCCCCTTTATTCAAAATGTCTATTTTGCTTTATCGCCTTGCTCTTTAGCCGGCAAAACTACTCCAATTCCATAAACAATATGGCCCAGCAAACTTGCAATCATCATCAGCATCATATTTTCCGGCTCAGGCATACCACCCATTATAGCTCCCATTACACCCATTGCTATTTGGGCAATAATGAATATTATAATTCCAAAAACAATACCTCTAAGCCATTTGCTATCCATCTTTTTTAGCCAGTTTATAAAGAGGTAAAAATAAAAGGCGGCAAAAATAATCCCTATCATAAAATGCATAATCCATCCTACAATATTCGGCACCCCCATCATCATGCTTAACATTTCGGCTGGGTTCATCCCTGGCAATCCCATAAATGGAGCTAAATAACCAAATATGGTCATAATAACAGTTCCTGTTATACCTCCGATTAAAGTATTTCTTAATTTCATAATTTATTGTTTTTAGTTGATTATATATTTAGTCTTAATAATTATTATTCCTGACACTTTTTTTATTATTCACCTGTCTTTACACAGTAAAAAAATAATTAATAAAGATTACAAGGCTTGCTTTTTATACAGTTTTTAAACTTCCATTCACTGCTTTTTGGGGACATAGGCTTCTACAGTAAAACCTAAAGTAAATCCAAAGGCAAGGTGGCCAAATATCATTATCCAGTCTCTTGCTCCTTTAAACCATGGAAAAAATATTTCAGCGAATCCGTAAAAATTAATTAGGAATAAAACAAGGCCAAATGCAAGGCCGGAAATTATCACCATAATTGAACTTAACCTGGAGGTAATAAAATGAAAAATGAAGCCATATATAATGGAAAGCGAATAATGCACAAGCATGGCAACGGCAATTATTCCAAAGTTAAAAGTGTGTGGCTCTAATACCTTTGGGCCCATGATTATGGCAGCCATTTTTCTGGGAGATTCCCAGATACTGTAATCCGTAAAGATTTTCACCAATATCATTTCCAGAACTATCATTATAGTTCCCGCAGCAACTGCACACAATATGGTGTTAAGTATAATTTTTTTGTTCATCATCATCAATTAACTCTTTATAAATTTAATTTTTTTTTATCTTTTATTTAGTCAGAATTATGACTATTTGATCCTGTTATTTATCTTAAATTTGATTAAAAAAAGGAAAATGATCAGAGGTAAACTGTTAATCATAGGAGGCAATGTTGATAAAGGCACGATTGAATCCGGAGAACCTTTGAATTTAAATAAGCTTAACTTTTTTGAAGAAGGAATTCTAAAAAGAATGCTCAATGAGCTTAATACTTCAGATCCCCGAATTGAAATCGTTACTTCAGCATCCTTAATTCCTGATGATATTGGTGAAGAATATATTAAAGCTTTTAAGAGGCTAAATCAAAAGAAAATTGGATTACTCCATCCATTATCGCAAAGCGAAGCAGATTCTCAGGAAATAATAGATCGATTAAAAAACAGCGATGCAATAATGTTCACTGGTGGCGATCAGTGCAGGTTAGAAGAGGTGTTTTCAGGTAGCACTTTTTTAGAAATTCTTAAAGATAGACTCATGAAGGATGACAATTTTCTTGTTTCCGGTACCAGTGCCGGAGCTATGGTTTTTGGCAAAGAGATGATTTGCGGAGGCCAAACCAATGAAAAAATTATAAAGGGTGGTATTATTTGGGGAAAAGGATTTGCCTTAGCAGCAGGAATTATAATTGACACGCATTTTGTGAAAAGACAAAGATTCAGCAGGTTAATTGAAGCTGTAGCTACTTTCCCTAAGCTTATCGGAATTGGATTAGGTGAGGATACTGCTGTTTTAATAAAAAATGGTATTGAACTGGAGACCATAGGATCTGGGCTTGTGGTCATTATGGATGCAAGAGAAACAACAGAAAACAGTTTTAAGTATATTCAACCCGGTGAAAATATATGTCTGGAAAAAATTATCCTTAGCATATTACCTAAAGAAAGAGCATATAACCTGGATCAAAGGCAATTGGTTAAAACTTATTAAGGAGAAGCTTTCTTTTTTAACAAAACTATAGCTACAAAAGGAGTTTCGAATCTCATTCCTCCAGAAGATTACCGATACCCCTTTCTTGCGGAAGATTAAATTTTCTTTTCACCGCTGGGGTGACTATGTCGGAAAGTTCACCGAAAAAGGAAGTAGAAAGTTATAATTTTTAACTGTCAGATGTCAGGTTACCCGCGTTTTGCTAAAGTATCTTCATAAATATCTTTGAGCCTGTCCTGGGCTTCTTCGTAGTGTATTACCTGTATATGTACCATTATTGAATCTTGTTTTTAATTATTTTCATCAACTGTTCTAAATCTAAGGATTTAAATTCCTCTGAAGATACAATCACCTCCATCTTTTCTCCGGTTTTCAGCAGCACAACCGGCAATTTTAAATTTTTATATGGAGGTTTATCAGGTATTTCATCCTTGTGTAAAAAGGTTTTTTTTACGGGTAAACCATCAAGAAATTCCTTACATTCGTCCTTCATTGAAAAGATACCGAAAGTTAGGGCGCACAATCTCTTAGACTTGAGAGATTTTTTTTGTAAATTAGTGAAATAAAAAAACCTCGCTAAAGCAGTTTTTGTAAAAAACCAATATTAACTTACTAAATCTACGAATGTGCAAAATAAAAATCAGAAGATAAAAACGCTCAGCGATAGCAATGATGAACTAGAAAATTATTTTAGAAATACCATTATCCCTCAATTATTTGTTGATGCGGATTTGAAGTTGAGAAAGTTT
>JACCXN010000067.1 GCA_013696965.1 Bacteroidota bacterium
TCCTATGACTATTCAAATCGTGTAGATAAAATAGGTGATGTGCGTATATCTTATGATTACTCAAACAGAGTTGATAAAATCGGGGACACTCGTATTTCTTATGACTATTCAAATCGTGTAGATAAAATTGGTGACACTCGTATTTCTTATGACTATTCAAATCGAGTAGATAAGGTTGGTGACACTCGTATTTCTTATGACTATTCAAGCAAAATGGATAAAATCGGTGATACTCGTATTTCTTACAATACAAATGGAAGCATTGAAAAAATAGGAAATGTTTACGTATCTCATTGAATTTAAAAATGAAATATTCTTTAAACCAATACTAATATGCGCACTTCAATAAAAATCATTGTAATCATTGGAATTTTAATCGTTTCTTCCCTGATTGGCATGGCAATAAACGGTGGAAAAAGCAATAGCCGAGCACCGATGTTTGTGGTTGTTGGGGCAATTGCTGCTATAGGTGCAGTTTGGAAATATAATCCAGATGCTAAAAAAGATGCATCAGCCGACAAACAAGAACTTGATAAAAAGACTTAAGTATGTTTGTCGACTATTACGCTATTCTTGAAATAAAAGAAACTGCAACTTTTGAAGAAATCAAATCAGCTTTTCGGAAACAAGCAATTAAGTGGCACCCCGACAGAAATCACGGTAAGGATACAACAAAGAACATGCAGTTAATCAATGAAGCGTATTTAATTCTCAAAGACACCGAAGCAAGAAACAGGTACAATACAGAATATCAGCAGTTCAAAGCATTTAGAAGAGCAGCAGAACCTAAAAAAGAAAAACAAGAAACAAAGAGTGAGCAAGAATATTATACAAGACCTCAAGAAGAAAAGAAAAAACCAGAACCCGAGCCGAAGTTTGAATATGCTGAATACTTTGCAAAAGACGATATTCTAAAACGTTGGATGGATAATGCAAAACGGCAAGCCGTTGAATTAGCTAAACAGACCATAAAAGATTTCGCAGGCATGGTTGCGGTTGGGGCAAAAAAAGGAGCAAAAGCTGCGGGACAAATGTTGATATTTCAAATTGCCATTGGCTTTATTTTTTTAATCATATTCGCTTCATCTAAAAGTTGTAATTAATGAAACAGTTAATATTCTCTTATTTAATCCTTTTGATTTTCATAAGTTGTCAGTCCGGCGAAAATGAAAAATCTAATTCTAAAAACTTGGGTGAAAACAACACCAATGAAATTGAAATCGCATCCAAATTTTGTATGTTCTCTACAAAAAATGACTTGAAAAGTGAAGGGATAAATATGGAATTACCATATCCATGCGAATGGACGATTATTAGTGGGCAAAATCAAAATGTAGTAAAAAAATTTCAAAAGGTTTTAGCTGATGGTTCTGCAATTGAAGAGTTATTAGTGATTTCAAATATTGGAAGAAGTCTAACGGAAGAAGAAATCAATATTCTATTATCTGAAAAAATCCTTACTGAAGGAATGGATGCAGCTAAAGACCGTTCTATAAGCTTTGAGAGATTAGAAATTAACGGAAAACCTTCTGCAAAAATTGTATATGAAACAAAATTAAACAATTTAGAAAGTGAAATATTCTCAAAAGTTGTTCAAATTGTTGTGTATCACAATCAATGTCTAATTCGTATTCAGCTTGGAACATTTAGTCAAAGTAAAGAGAAAGCAGTAAGCCTTTACGATGAATTTAATGATTTATTTACAAGATTGACAACAAGCACTAAGTTTCATGACAATTAATTTATACGCCAATTTCAAAAAGCAGTAACTAATGAAATGCCTCCTGATAATAGTATTATTGTGTACTCAAATTCTTTTTGCACAAGAAACACCAGCAACATTTTGGAATAACCGTTGTGATTTTAAAACGGACGGCACAGGGAAGGCAATGGGACTGAAAATAAAACTTTCTGTTCCCTGTGATTGGAAACAAGCGGATGGAGAACGACCCCATATTGTAAAAAAGTTTTTATATAATTCAGGTGTCACTTCTGCTATTTCTACTTTGACCATTAGGAAAATGCCAGGTTCACCTACAAAATCTGAAATTGCCGAAATGTTCACTCAAAAAGGGTTAAAAGAACTTACAGAAGATTTAGGAACTTTTATTTCAGGAAGAAAATTAAAAGTTGACGGATTAGATTGTGGTGAAGTAGCTTTTAAAATGACCAGAGAACATCCTGTTGGCACTTTATATCTGTACAATATGTACTACTATTTCATTTATAAAGACAAGATGATTGTATTAGGATATGCTACAGGTTCAACG
>JACCXN010000068.1 GCA_013696965.1 Bacteroidota bacterium
ACGGATTTTGGTTTTTGTTATGTTCTTCTTAATGCTTTCGGAATAATTCTATGTTTATCACAATCTAATTTCTTATGTTTAAAAACCAAAATCCTTGGAATCTTGTGGACGGTAATTCAGGATAGGATAAAAATTGAAATGTATCGAACTTCCGTGCATTAAATGTATCATAAGGCGTGATTACTTAGTTGGAATACTTTATGACCATAATTTTTTACGAGTTTTATTGAGTGGACTTTATGAATGCACTACGCTCAACATTGCATATAAGCAAGTGGCGGTCTTGGTGCTCTATTGCAAAGCCTGGAATTTCTATTAACTTTGCTGCTCACGGTTTTTGGTTCGGTGCTGCAATCGCCACCTGCTTATATGCAAAAAACGTTATAGCCAATGGTAAAAAAAGACAGTGCAATGAAAACCTTTGACAGAAACGTAACGGAAACTGCTGTAATGACACTTACGGGCAGACAAAGAAACGGGCGACACGCAAGCCGACCCGAAAAAGATTTAATTTTTGCCCCACCGCACTTTAAAAAAGAAAAAAAAGGATTGCCACCGCTCAATTTTTTGTCACGGTTTTTGTCCACCGCTTCGTTTAGCACATTTGCTGTTTATTTTTTATTATGCGTAGAGAAAATTACGCATAATAAAAAATTGGCGAAGCCACCAACAACAAAAGAGCTAAACCCCGCCCACAAAACAAAAACACGTGCCAAAAAATTCTGCCTGCCCGCTGGTGCTTCGTTGACAGGTTTGTGGTTATTGACCGTTTTGTTTTCCATAGACATTTTTGCTCAAAACATTCAGACACAGAAACCACAATTTGAAAGTTTCGAGCCCGTAAAATCAGAACATTATTTTACGACCGTTCCAATAAATCAAGGTTATACTTATCAAACACCACAGCAAAATGTTCCAATGGGTGCTACTGCTCAAGACATAATTAATCAATCAAACAGCAGAGCACAAGGCTCTGTTTATACTCCCAACATGACAACACAGGAAAGGCAGCAAGCGAATATCAAATATATTCAACAGCAAATGGCGAATGACCCTGCATATCAGCAACCGAATAAATCAAACAATTTTTCTCAAAATATAAATCGCAAACAACAGCAGGAAGTTGTGGACATTTTAAACGAAGTTCATTCAACTGAAAGCAGCAGACGGTTTAATATGAATGATTACAAATCGCCTGAATTTTCTACAAAAACAAAACCCTACACAGATGCCTTGCAACAGTTAAAAGACCAGTTATCAGGACAATAGAAATTATCTGTTGCAGATGCTTATTTTGTAATGGAAAACGCCTACGGAAATTCTTATCTCTCTAAAAAAGAATACGACCAAATTATTAAACAATCGGTTGACTTTATTAAGCAGTGGTTAACTCAACAAGGTTACAGATTAAAAGACAATGACGCATTGCATTTAGGCATTCAAAAGTTTTTGAGCGATACGCTCTCTATAACTATCGCTAATCTGGACAATCCTAATGTTCCGAAAAAAACAACACACTTGCCATTCTTTTACGATTATGAAGATTTCAAAGGCGAAAAAGATTTTAGAAATTATTTTTTAACTAAATGCCTTGCAACTGGAAGCGGACAGTGTAACAGTTTGCCTGCTGTTTATTCTTCAATTGCTGATGGATTGGGAGCTAAATCTTATTTAACTTTTGCCCCACATCATTCCTTTATCAAGTATCCTGACAATAATGGAACAATTCACAGCTACGAGCCAACTTCAAACTGGAAAATAGGCGATAAATGGTATCAGGACAATATGTTTATCAGTCCAAAAGCAAAGGCAAACGGAATTTATCTTGACACGTTAAATAAAAAACAAATTGTCGCCAATTGTATGATTGACCTTGCTTTTGGTTATTTACAAAAACATGGTGTTGCTGACGGTGAATTTGTAAAGGATTGCATTGCTTCCGCAATGCAGCATTTCCCGAAACAAAATAATATTCAGGCTTATTTTGTTTACAGTAGTTTATTGGCAAGGCAATTAGACCGTGTTTTATACGAAAATAAAATTACTGACCTGAAAGATATTTCCAAAGTTCCCGAAGCTCAACAAATTTACAATGCTTTGCTTAAAAACGAAGAAACTATTACCAAATTGGGTTATCAAGACCAGCCCGACCCTTTATATGATGAACTCATGAAACAGCACGAATTTAAAGGTAAAGCCCAACAAGAGAAAAACATTTCAGGAAAACAAAAACGCGACTTATTCATCAAATCATTTTAAACCTTAAATTTACAGCTATGAAAACAATCCAACTTTTAACAGTCTTGCTTTGGGGACAGTTTTTTTCTGTTCAATTTGTGCTTGCATCAGACACACTTACTCAATCTAAATCACATTTCTATCTAGCAAAACAAAATTTAGTAGATATGCTTGAAGGAAAAAAAACTTTGAGTTATGAGCAAGCTATTACTATCATTGAAAATGCTTATTGGGAAAATAAAGCTGACCTTTCGCTTTTCAATTATTCAGTTGACTTACATTTAAAAAACATTCAACGATTAATTGATGCCAACAGAAATTATTCCAATCAGGATTTTAAAAGAACTTTACTTGAGACGGAAGAACAGAAAAAAGCAAAATACGAAAGGTCTTTAGCGAACTGGGCGATTTTTTCATATATGACCGACACGACCTTTTTCGTTGGACAAGACAAATTATTTTATAATTTACCTTTTAGTTACTCAACCAATGACCCTTTGGGAACTATTAATTGGAGCAATACACAGGTAATCAATTTACTTGACACTAAAAAAGGAAATTGTTTTGCTTTAGTTTCTCTTTTTAAAATTTTCTCTGAACGCTTAAATTCACAAGCCATTATCTGCACAGCTCCTGGACATATTTATATTCGACACGCAGACCATAAAGGAATTTTTCACAATGTAGAATTGGCGACAGGTGCATTTCCCGGAACCGGCTCAATGGAAACATTGACTTATACAACTGATGAAGCAACCAAAAACGGAATTTCGCTTCGTGAACTGGATTTAAAACAGTCGGTAGCACTTTGCCTTGTTTACCTTGCAAAGGGCTACGAATACAAGTTTAATACAAGAAATGACGATTTTATTTTGGAGTGTGCTGAACTTGCTTTGAAATACGACAGTTTAAATTTAAATGCCATGCTTTTAAAAGCGGAAGTTTTAGAAGAACGGCTAATTGCTAAAAACAAAACTGTTGCTCAATTACAAAAGGAGAAAGATTTTATTGAGTATGAAAACTTCATAAATCATTTGTTTTCATTGGGCTATCGTGAAATGCCAATGGAAATGAAAAATTTGGTTATCTCACGTTTGAGAAAAGAAGACGCACCTTTTCCAATCAAAGACCACACACCAAAACCAAACGAACATTTGGGAGTTAAAAATGACCGTTATTTTACTTTATCAGGTGGTTTATTTGATGAAATGATGCTTACCAAACCTGTTGAGCAATATCACAGAACTCATTTTGACACGAAGAAGAAGAAAATTTCAAAGTTCATTCCAGTTGATACTACTTACAACAAATACCCAATTGACTTAGTTGTTTTTGCTTGGCAAATTGACCCTTTAGCTCACAAATTTGCATATTTAAGTCCTTATTCAGCCTTTAACAACAATCCAATATATTATGTTGACCCTGATGGCAGAAGTGGTATAGCATATAAAACAGATAAAAAAAACGAATCAACAGGAAGGCCAATTTTAAAAGTAGTTTCAAATTATTACATCTATGGTGAGGCTGCGACTGAAGCTCGTAGAAATTCAATAGAAAGCGACTTAAATAATAATTATAACAAGGGATTTACATTTACTGATAATGCAGGAACAACATATGATGTAGTGTTTGAATTTAAAGCTGAAATTGTAGACGCTTCAAAAGTTAATTCAATGATGAAAGAACTAAATGCGGAAAACAATTTTTTTGAGGCAAGAACTGATGTTGCAGAATCACACGCTTTAACTGGTGTCTATGGTGGTAATGCTGGAGTATTTAAGGCTAGCGATCTTGATGCAAATATTGGAACAGCATCTCACGAAGCGAATCACGGTTTTGGAGGTCCGAATCACCCTGACTTAATTGGAAAAACTATTAGCGAAGGAGCTGATATTGACATTACTATTCCGCAAAATTCAACATATTCATCTGGGAAATCTATTGATATTACAAATAGAAAGGTTACACAACAAAATGTAAATGATATTCTTAACAAAGTTACATTTGACAAAAATGGTAAAGGCGAAGTAGGAACAGCCAGACCTCATAAATACGATAAAGAAAAAGGATATACAGATGTTAGAGATGAAAAATAATTATTTGTTCACTTGTATTTTAGCAATATTTTGTGTGTCGTGTCAATCACAAAATATTACAAGTTATAATTCCAAATTATGGAAGCAAGACACTTTAGGATTAAATAAAAATAGAACTATAATTAATGAAAAAGTATTTTATGAAGATTTTTTAAATCAAAAAGATAGTAAGGTGATTAAGAAACTAGGTAAACCGGACTACTTAATTACTTCAGGCAATAAAACTTATTACAATTATTGCAGAGCAAGTTATAAATACGGAAGCTCAATAGAGGATTTCAAAAATGATAAAGATTGTAGAGGTTCTTATGTTTCCTTAATAATAGAAAAAAATAAAGTTACAGATATAGTTTTTGTAAATTCTGGTGGCTAACGCTATTTTTCGTCATGCTTTTTGTGCCGACACATTTTTAGCACATTGCCGTCCTCGTTCCTGCGGGCTGCAAAGAGCTAAAGCCATCGCTCAACAAAAAGGTATGCCAAAAGCCACCGCACCGTAAGACAGTAAAAATGCCTCGCTTCGCAAAAATTAAATCTTTCGACCGCACCAAATCAACAAATATGACCGTTTCAAACAGACACCAAAAGCAACGACAGACAAGAACCACTGGGCTATAACACGGGTTTGGCAAAAGTGGCGGTGCTGTGCTTCGTAGGACAATTTAGTGGGTATATAAACTTTAATGCTTTCTATGTAAATTGGTGCTAAAAATCGCCACCTTCGCCAAGCCCGAAACCGTTATAAGCAAGCCTAGGGGAAAAGTTCACCAAAGCCTTGTCTAACAAGCCGCACCGCCCTCTGCCTATCCTTCTGTATTTTTTTATTTTCCCCTCACGCACTTTTTTTAATTTAATTTAAGCCATTGCACACAATGCCACATTTACTTTTGCCCTTCCCACAAAGACCCTCCACACATTGCAAAAGTAAAAGAGGCATTTCCACCAACCCACACGTTTCTGCTTTATATTTTATAATATTTGTGATATAACCACACCTTAATTTTTTGTTATTCTATTATGAGAAATTAAAATAAACATTATGTTTGTTTATTTTATGTCTTAATTATGCATCACCTTAAAATGACACAAATGGTCTACTTTAAATAATTGGTATGTTGAACGAGTAAGCTGAAAATCGAAAGAGTAAGCAAAAACTAAAATACAAAATAATGGCAAAAATATTTCAGGGCGACAGCACTTCTTCAAATAAAATCGTATTTACATTTGATGCTAAATACGTTTATCAAGGCGACAGTTCATCATCAAATAAAAGGATATATACTTGGGACGGCAAGCACATTTACCAAGGTGATAGCACATCTTCAAATAAGAGATTGTATACATGGGATGGAAAATATCTTTACCAAGGTGATTCTACATCATCAAATAAACGACTTTATACTTGGGACGGAAAATACTTTTATCAAGGAGACAGTTCTTCTTCAAACAAAAGAATTTACACATTTGACGGTAAACATTTGTTTCAGGGAGATAGCACATCTTCAAATAAAATAATGTATACTTTTGATTCACCAATACCACCAGCAGTAATACTTGCTACAATTGCTTAACTTTAAAATAAAAATGTCAACTGGTTTTTTAAACCAGAAATTTATTTAGAGTAGCGACAATATTGAAGTACTGTTGACATAAAAAGTGGAGACCAGAGACCACTTATCAAACGGGGCGAAATCGAAAAGCCAAATAAGTAGGAAAATTTAAACTGTAAAGCTATGAGTAAAAAAACACCTCCACCTAATCCAAATTGGCCGAGTAAAATTCCAGGTAACCCTTCGGGGCCAGACAGAGGAAACAACCCTGCAAAAACACCAGCAAAACCAAGCCCGACACCAACCCCGAAAAAGAAATAACTTTGAATACACGAAAGTCTAAATCATTTGTGATAGATAATTTGCCTATTTCATATAACGAAGAGGTAATAACCAAAAGCCCCACTTGCAAAGCAAGCAGGGCTTTTCGGTTTTGCACACATAATCCAGTCAACTAAAAAAAGCTAAAACACTTTTTCCAATCTCATGGCATTCTTTG
This sequence comes from Bacteroidota bacterium, assembly GCA_013696965.1. Classification (NCBI taxonomy): domain Bacteria; kingdom Pseudomonadati; phylum Bacteroidota; species Bacteroidota bacterium. The sequence continues at coordinate 6,384 of JACCXN010000068.1, forward strand.
CAGCAAGCAGGTAAAAGTCACCATTAATCTCCTGGTAAAACTCTATACCTATACAAGCAATCACACCAGCCGTAAGCGGAATGATGGGAGCACCCGGAATAGCACTTACAATACTCAAAATACCCGGGGAGTTTCCACCCAACAAAGTATAAGGACTGTAAGTGATATTGTGCTTGCCATTAATGCCCGGGTTTACTGCTTTATAATGCTTCACCGAATTAATATAGGTGAAGTCAGAAAGCACAGTAAGAGCATTAACCACTCTACAGTGAGTAGCACCTTGTGGAGGTGTAATATAATTATCCGTGTTGAACACAGGAATAGTTATAGTTACCTCGTTCCGGTCTACATTAGCCGCAATGGTGTACGGTGCATTAAACACAGCACTGAATGAAGCATCAGGAGTAAACTCAAAGCCTTCAATAATTTCCTGATTAAGGACAATCTCGAAACTTCGTTTCCCCCTTGATCCACCTCCTAGTTCAACCAACTTTCTAAACAAGCCGGTTACCCTTGAGGAAATGTACCTGCCTCCCATGAACTTTATCAGTTCAGCCAATCCAGTGCGGAGTGATTTACCGACCATTGCACTGCCTCCAAACTCCGACATGTTTTCACGTGTCCGTTTAAAAGCGGGGTCGTTCATTATTTTGGACTTATCCAAACTTGTGGATTCTCTTACGAATCCTTTACCATCTTTGGTAAAAAAGGTCAAATCTCCGATTTGCCCTTTGATCCTTATCGGACCTTTTTGAATTGCACACATAAAACATAAGGTATTAGGTTAGTAAATTCCCGCTTTCACGGGTTGAATAACCAAGACGTCATTGGTTTTGTAGTTGTGCAATCATTTTTTGGAAGTATTGATTTCTCCTATAACGGGCAGAATTTTCTATTTGTTACATCAGAAAATCAACTTTCTTCAAAAGTTAAAACGCTCCGTCTATCGGTCAATAACTGCATGGTCTGTAGAGGTATTCGGGTAGAAAAATAATTTTATTTAATCTTTATTTTTCCGTTTTATTTAGGATAAATAATTGTCAATGTATTAAATCTTATGAATATAATATTTCAAATTTGTTAAATACTTCTGACCTAAGTATATAAGAGGTATTGAAAAAATCAATTACATTAGCAGCAATAAAAAAGCAAAAATAGCATAGCAAATAGGTAATTTTAGGATATAAAATAACAAAAATAAAGTTCAACTACCCATTTAGTTTATCCACCCAAAGGTAGGAATAAACTCATTTTTGGCTGGTGCTATGTGACAAACTGACCAAACAGAGGTGGCACACCATCTGATTTGACCGGCTTTTAAACTAAACTTTTACAAGAAAAAATTAATGGATTTCATTGACAACATATTTAACGGAAGGAAAAAGAAAGAAATCTATCAAGCGCGACAAGCTGCCCTTGATGCTAATTTGGAAAAGACCACTAACGTTCAAGTGCAAAACATTGAACTTCAGGTGAAAAATACTGAGATTCAGAAGTCAGCAATGACAATTGCTTGGAAGAATCAAGAGCTAAATGAACAACTAACAAAACTTGTTCTTGATAATGAAATAACAAAAAATCTTCTTCTTGAAAGAGAAAATAAAATAAAAGCAAAGCAAGACGAATTAGATGAAAGACAGAAAGACGTAAGAAGAGAAGAAATTGAAATCACCGCTCGAAAAGCAGAAACAAGAAAGAATGAACAACTTGCTGCAGAACAACAAAAGAATCTTGAAGCGGAAACCAAACGAGTTAAAGAAAGAGAATTAGAAGCAGAGAAAGTAAAAACTAAATCGGAAAACGAGAAAGAAAAATATCAATCCCTTTATGATGAATTAGAAATAGACAAGGAAAACATCAACACTTTAGAAGAAGCTGCAAGAAGAAAAAACAAGGAAGCCGAAACACAAACAGCAGCAGCAAACGCAATTTTTGAAAAAGCGAAGGTAATTGATGAAGAAATAAAAGCAAAGGAGACAAAGTTTGAAGAACATCGGGAATCTATTGAAAAATCTTTAAACGAAAAAATTGCCGAGTATGACAGACGGATTGAGGACTTGAATGCAGTTAAGGGGATTGTTGATGATGTAAAGTTTGATAAAAGTAATGAAGGTAAAGAAGCTAAAATTGTTGTTAAAGAGGCAATTAGACAAGCAAAAAAAGCCCTTACAGACATTAAAACAAAGTTTGAAGAACTTGACGAAAAGTATTCAAGTGGAAGTTTTAAGGGTTTTGCTACCCCACTTTCAGAGATTGACAAAAGTTTTGAAGAATTAAAATCACAATACCTTCAAATAAATGAACACTTTTCAAGTGAAGAAAATTTACCGCCTTCTGTATCCCAATGGCTAGGTAGCATTGAGGAATCAATTAATAATGCTGATAAATACATCAAATCATGGGAATTTTCTGAGGCATACAGAAATATTGTTTGGGGTTTATCAACATGTAAGAATTACGTGTTACTTCTAACAATACTTAATGACTTTGCAAATCCAGGAACAGAGGACATTCCACAAAACGAAGAAGATGATTTTGAAGATTGGTATGATATACTTGAAGTTGAATCAGATGCTGATGAAAAGGTAATAAAGAAGGCATATCGTGATGCAGCAAAGAAACATCACCCTGACAAAAACAACGGAGATAAGGAATCAGAAGGAAAGTTCAAAAAAGTTGCTGAAGCATATGAAATTTTAAGCGACCCAGACAAACGGAAAGCATTTGACGAAAAAAGAAATAATCGTAAACAAAAAAAATAAACTATGAGTGACGATAACAAAAAACTCAATCTACCTGTCATCAAGAAAGGTGGTGACTTAGCGAAACAACCAATAAAAAAGGGTGTTTCAACTTTGGATTTGAGCAAAAAAAGTTCAGTGAGTTCAATTTTAATGTCCAAACCTACTTCTATTCAAAATTCTATATTAAAAGAGGAAGTAGGTTTAGATTTAGTATTGGTTGGTGATTTAACAACATCAATGACTGATTATCATAAACTCTTAAAGGACAAATTTAAGGTGCTTTGTAAAGAACTATTCTCAATGATTGACAATATGCGAATAGGAATTATTTTTTACTTAGACCATGACAGTCATTTACCATATGTTACAAGAGTTTCCAAGTTAAGCAAAGACATTGAGCAACTTTATCATTTCATTGAAAGTACCCCTGTTTCACATGATGGCAATAGCACATTTGATGAAGCCGTTGAAGATGCTTTTAACGATATAGTGAATATAAATTGGAGGGAAGTAGGTACCCGGTCAGTTGTGCTATTCGGAGATGCACAACCACATGAACCAGAGGAGTGTCCAAATCGTTTTAGTTACTTCGACTTAACCAAAAAAATGTTTCAAAACAAAATAGTCGTAAATAGTGTTTATTGTGGAAAAGACTATGGCTCTGACGAAGAATTGCAAAGATTGGAGAATGTAAATGTTGGTGACTTTTCTCAGAGAATATACAGAATGGGTCATCCCAATTTCTATTCATGGGTAGCTAATATTACAGGTGGAATGGTTTTGGGAATTAGAAATATAGAAGATTTGGTTGATATCATCAAAGCTTCAGCAGCCAAAGATTCAGGGCATCTTGACGACCTTGAAAAGAAAATGAAAGCAACTTCACCAAGCAAACTAAAATTAATTGAAGTTGCACGAAAAGCAGAAAAGAGAAGAAAACTTGGTGGTGACGAACGTAAAATGTTGACATGATACGAACAAAAATGGCAGCAGCCATAGCACCTACTTAATAATAGTGGTTCAGTATTTAAATCAAGCTTTGTCCTTCTCCAAAGTTTGTGCTATCTACAAGACACGCCAATTAAATCAAGTAAAAAAGACTAATAATTTGACCAGAAAAGAACTATACAATGAGCTTAAAGCTACGATAATTATTGCATCTGTAATTAGTGCATTATTTTTTGTGATTTACTTATTTAAGAATGAGAAAATCCAAAATATTGTTTTTATTTCATTTGCTGTCTACTTACCAATCGCAGTATTACTTGTAGTAATTAATTCTAGTTTAAAGAACAAGTATTTTGGCATATTAACATCAATCATTAGCTATCCCCTCGGGATCGTATATGCTATTTTAACTGTCATAATTCCATTTTGGACATTGCCATTGCATTTAATGATATATTTCGCAATCGCCTTTTTAGTTCCCGAATTATTTTTTAAAATCCTTAACTATTTTGAATTACTGGTCTTTGTAAATATCCAAACAATTACCTATTTAAAAATCACTTCAACAGTATTCATATGTGTAATATTAAATCCATTATTAAGAGACATAGTATATAGAATATCACCAGCAAGAATTAAGTCGTCCGAAAAGCTAAAGCCCTATGAACTTGACAAATTAACAGACTATGTTCTTTCAATAGATAATGTTAGGTTCTTAGTATATGGAGCATATGTAATTGCTTTGCTAGTGATAAATTACTTTAATCTACAAGGCAAAAGCCTTAATAGTGCAAATGAAATTGACAAAGCTGTTTTACAATCATTTGTTACATTTATTGCATTTGACAGAACGGTAGCTTTAATGAAACAGTTGAATTTCAGGCCATCAGGCTTATTAAATAAAATTTATCAATCAATATTAAACAAAATGAATACAGAAGCAGGTATCGAAACAAAAAACAATAAAATAATGGCAGCAAACCAAAATTATGAAAATTACCAACAACCAAACTGGTGGTCAAAAAACTGGGTAGAGTTTACAACCATAGTTGGTGGTCTGATTGCAATCAATCTTATATTCATTGCAAAAGTTTACAGAGTATCTGAAACTGTTAATCCTGAGACAGCTGGACAGCTTGGGAACTTTGTTGGTGGTTACATTGGGACAATTTTTGCTTTAATAGGCGTTGTATTTCTATACTCCACATTAAAGAACCAACGGGAGACTTCACAAGTGGAAAAATTTGAAAACAAATATTTCGAACTCATTAAGTTACAGCGTGACAACGTTTCTGAAATAGGTATTGGAGAAGATTTCGGGAGAAAAATATTTGTGATTTTAATTAGAGAGTTTCGCGCAATTCTTCAATTAACAAGTAAAATAGCACTACGAACAAACCAATCATTCTCGCAAGAGCAAGTTTTCATAATATCTTATTATGCTTTGTTCTTTGGAGTTGGACCAAATTCATCAAGGTTGTTAAAGGAAGCATTAAAGGATCAGGATAAAACATTTGTTGATGAGTTTGATGAAGCTTTAAAGTCGGATATTGAACAAAAGAAAGCAAAAACCGATAAAAACCTAAAGTTTAGACCGTTTGGAGGACATCAGTCAAGGCTTGGACATTACTACAGACATCTTTATCAAACAGTTTCTTACGTAAATAATCAATCTTTTAGTTTGGACAAATACGAATATGTGAAAAACATTCGAGCACAACTCACAACCCATGAACAAGCACTTTTATATATCAATAGCTTGACACCACTTGGAAGTGATTGGTGGAAAGACAATTTGATAGTAAACTATCGAATTGTTCAAAATATACCTTCAGGTTTTTTTGACAAAGACACTGAAATTGATTTGCCTTCTTACTTCCCAAAAGACTATTTTGAATGGCAAAAGACAAATTAAAAGGACAATAGTGCGCTGGATAAATCCAGATTCTAACTGAACATTTGCAAATACGAGCCGCACCTACAGCACATTGCCTTTTGCCTTAATTACACAGACCTGACTTACCTTTGCAAAAGTCAGAGAGCTGTTTTTTACTGCCCTCAGTTTCCGGAGCTAAGACAAACTAAGATTACTATAAAAGAGAAGAATGAAAAAACTATAATTTTAAATAATGTAAAATTCTCTTTATGCATTCATCTTGATTTTTATGTACCTCTTTTTCCCAAAAACGAAAAACTATATAACCCATAGATCTCAGAACATCTTCGTTTTGTTTGTCCCTTTGCATATTCCTTTCGATTTTTGGAATCCAAAATTCTTTATTTGTTTTAATTTTTTTTTTCTTTTCTTCCCAGTTATAACCATGCCAGAATTCACCATCTATAAAAATTGCCAACTTGTATTTTTTTATGGAAATATCCGGTTTTCCAGGTAAGCTATTTTCATTAACTCTATATCGAATGCCTTTTGAAAATAGAGCTTTACGAAAAGCAATTTCGGGTTTAGTTCCTTTGCTTTTAATTTTTGACATTAATTGGCTCCTGTCCTTTGTAGTATAGAATCCATTTTCCTTTTTGAACCTAGGCACTTTAATATCTTTAGAATTAGAATCTTTACTTATCATAGTATTTTTAACAACAATAAATTATAAAATTAATAAGATTGTAAACATAGAATAGATAAGAATATTACCAATAAGAAATTGAAAAACTAATTTTATCAACATTTAGAATCCCAAAAATGGAAATAAAGTAAACAAATTTGGTCTTTTTAGGATCATTTTGTTGCAAATCAATCAATAAACCCCTTAAACACGATATTTTTATTAATGTCATGATTTTTGCATAAATGATAATTAAAATCTATTATTGTAAAATATAAAATTATCAATTATGGTTAATTGGAATGATAAAGTTAAACGATTGCTTAAGTCAGAATTAATTAAAAGAGGAATATCGAATACTACACTGGCTTTGATGTTGAGAGAAATTGGAGTTGAAGAAACAAAGGGTAGTATTGATAGCAAAATAAGTAGAGGAAGCTTTAGTGCTTGTTTCTTTTTGCAATGCTTATCAGTTATTGGATGTAGCAAAATTGAAGTTGAAGAGTATGAAAACAATGTTCTTATTGCTGCTGATACAAATGTTGAATACAAAATAGCTAATAATGAAAAATAAAACTATAAAATTTATTGACTTGTTCTCTGGGCTCGGGGGAATAAGGCTGGGCTTTGAAAATGCTTTTAAAACTAAAGGATTTAAGACAGAATGTGTAATGACTTCTGAAATAAAACCTCATGCAATTGAAACATTAAATAAAAATTTTGAACACGGTTATTTTGTTGGCGATATTTTTAAAGTCGAAAATGAATCAATTCCTGATTTTGATTTTTTATTAGGTGGTTTTCCATGCCAACCTTTTAGTGCTGGAGGCAAACGTCAAGGATTTCTTGACACCCGTGGTACTTTGTTTTTTGAAATAGAAAGAATCTTAAGAGATAAAAAACCTTATGGTTTTATTTTAGAAAATGTTGAGGGATTGGTAAAACATGATTTGGAAAACAAGAAGGACAAAACAGGAAGAACTTTAGCAACAATTATAGATAAACTAGAAAATGATTTAGGATACAAAGTTTCTTGGAAAATTTTTGATTCAATTGAATTCGGATTGCCACAATCTCGAAAACGAATATTTATTGTAGGAACTAGAGAAAATAAAGTTGATTTGGAAGGTAATGATCCCGTATTTAAGACTTTGGATAGTATTTTAGAAAACGGATTAGAAAACTTGAAATCAAGTTTCGTTGATAAGTTGCTTTCCCATTTTGATATTTGCGATTTACATGGAAAATCTATTAAGGATAAAAGAGGTGGAAACAACAATATCCATAGCTGGGATATAGGATTGAAAGGGGAAATTACTGAAGAACAAAACTTATTACTAAATAAACTGTTTAAAGAAAGAAGAAGAAAAAAATGGGCAGAAGAAATCGGAATTGATTGGATGGATGGAATGCCATTAACTTTAAAACAGATTACCACATTTTTTGACTGTAACGTTAATGAACTTGAAAAATTATTAAAAGATTTAACTCATAAAGGGTATTTAAAATTTGAATATCCTAAAAAATTAATCAAAGAAGAAACAAAAAGTGGAATAAAGACATATAGGGAATATGATATTACAAAACCAAAAGGTTACAATATAGTAACAGGTAAATTAAGTTTTGAAATAAATAAAATTCTAGACCCAAAAGATATTGCCCCGACATTGGTTGCTACTGATGTTTCTCGTCTTGTTGTTCCAGATGGGAAAGGGTTAAGAAGATTAACTATTCGAGAAGGACTAAGATTATTTGGATATCCGGAATGGTATAATATACCAACAAAAGAGTATGATGCTTTCGATTTATTAGGGAATACGGTTGCTGTTCCTGTTGTTGAACATGTAGCTTCAAAAATTGCTGAACTTTATCCTAAAAACAAAGCAAATTATTCAACAGTTAATAACACACCTGTATGTTCATGATAATTTTTAAGTACTTTTTGTAACCAATGTCCATTTGCATGTCTTGTTTGAGGGTATTTATACCTGGTTTCATTTAATGCAGCTAAAAATTCCTCTTTAGATGCAAAAGGCTTGAATTTAGTTCTCTCAGAATACCAAGTTGAAGGACGAAGATTATAAATTACATTTTTCTTTTCTTGAACTTTTATTGGGTATGTTCCACTAGGGCACGCTAATTCCCATATTTTTTTTACCCAAACATCTTTAATTGTAATTACACTCCCCGACATTTGATAAGCAAATATTAAATAATCTGAATCAATTCTATAAGTGTTTTCTAAAAGTGAATTGCAATAGGAATCAAAGTTTGCCAAATCAAAACCTGGACCTCGATCCCAGTCAAAAGATTTAACTTCTAATAATCCTTTCTTAAGATTTCCTTTGTTTAAATAAAAATCTGGAAAAACTTGAGAATTTACATTTTCTTCAAATTCTATATTTTCTTTTTTCATCCAAGCCTTTAACCATTCCTGTAGCAGATTACCTACTGTATCTTTAGTCTCTACAGAGATTGTTAAATCTTTCAGTGAAAAATTAATTACTGCTTTTTCTCCAATAATTTTATACTCATAAACAAGCTTATGATATAATTCCTGTGCTGTCAATTTCATAAATACTTTGATCGATAGTTTACAAAGGTATTCAATTTTCATTGTTCTTTTATAAATTAGTGTATTTAAAGCAATTGGCATTAATTTATAAAGGAACAATGAAATTTTGATGCAAAATACGGGAGTGATGCATAAAACCTTTCACCACAGGCGTAAGCCCTTCACAATTCCCGCCCCCTTTCTCACAAATACCACAAATGTTATTTGTCAATAATCATTACTTGTATATTCTATTATCTTTAAAAAATCCTATGTTTGTGAAATTATGAAAATTATTGGGAATGATTTGAATAACCCTGAACATCACTAAGACATAATTTATGGACAGCTTAATAAGAATTACAAAAAATATCACGTTTGAGGATTTAAGGACAGGACGAAAATCACCTATCGATGTTTATGAAGAACAAATGATCAGTTGGCTATTTAGACCTTTAGAACAACTAGCGACAGACAAGCAGAATTCATTTGAAAATGGCTATTCAATGTTAGGACTTGAACTTCTATTCTTTGAACCTCACGGGAAATATTTGTCTGGAGATACTATTGATAAAAGTGGTGAGTGTTTTAGGTACGGATTAGATCCTTTCTTGAATTATTTAGAACAAAATAATTTTATTGATAGCGAGGTATTACAAAAACTCAAGGCTACTAATTTTTATAAAATTTCTCGCTGTGGTATTTTTCATGATATGACCATTAAATCAGGTTTATTAATTGATAGTATTCATTGTGGAGGTGAAAAAGTGTTTTATAATAGTCCGGTTAACAATGGCCTACTGATAAGTCCGTGGAATTTTCTTGCCGCGGAAAAAAAATACTTTGACAACTATATAACAGAATTAAAGTCTGACCAAACTTCTACAAAATATATAAACTTTGAAACGACATTTAATAATTTATTTAATTACTAAGAAAAAACACGACTACATAAAAGACAATAACAAAAAAAGAAACATGAGTTACATCCCAAAGACAATTAGTGAAGTTACTTCCGAGTATCTTAATAGGACAACTTTTTTACCTGCAATTCAAAGAGAATTTGTATGGGGGACTTACGGTATTGAGAAACTTTTCGACTCAATTATGGGAGACTTTCCTATTAGCACATTTTTGTTTTGGAAAATAAAAGAGGAAAACAAAAAAGAATGGACAGCTTACGAATTTCTTAGAGAATTTGACCAAGGAACTCCGCACAATAAAGAAGCTTCTGTAACTGGTATCAATCAAGATATATATTTGGTACTTGATGGACAACAAAGGCTTACTTCATTGTTTATAGGACTGAAAGGCTCCTATCGTTACTTTTATTACCGCTGGACAAAGTGCAAACTTTACTTGAACATTTTAAAGGCTCCAATTAAAAGTGACAATCCCGAAGAATTTACTTATCAATTTCAGTTTAGAGAAAACGACATTGTAAACTCGAAAGACCCAAATCCACAGTATTGGTATTTAGTTGGCGATATTCTGAATTTTGACGATGCCGAAGATTCTAAGAAAGAAATAAAGGAAAGATTAAAGGATTTCACAGATGACCAAAAAGACACTGCTAACTCACATATTGGACGACTTCATTCAAGAATTCATACCTCAAGACTTCTCAACTACTACGAAGAAAAATCACAGGACTACGATAAAGTCGTTGAAGCATTTATTAGAGCCAACACTGGTGGGGTAAAACTTGAATACAGTGATATTTTGCTTTCAACTGCAACAGCAAAATGGGTAAACTTAAACGCGAGAGAAGAAATTCATTCTTTCACAGATAACATTAACGCAATTGGAAGTGGCTACTCTTTCGGAAAAGACTTTGTTCTTAAAGGTTGTCTGTATCTCACAGAAGATTTGCCTATTCAATACAAAGTGAAAAACTTTACAAGAACCAATCTTGAAAAAATTGAAAACAATTGGGATAACATTACTGACAACATTGAAATGACTGTTCAACTAATGCACAAATTTGGTTTTAATGACAAGAGCTTAGTTGCAAAAATTGCTTTGCTTCCTATATCATTATACTTGGGCAAACTGAAACCAAAAAACTTTATAGATTCCACAGACAAGAACGATGTAAGAAATCAAAACATCATTCAAAAGTGGATAATCATTACTTTACTGAAAAATGCGTTTGGTGGTTCTTCTGATACAATCTTAAAAAACCTTCAAGAAACAATTAACGCACAAAACAACTATTCATTTTTCCCATTTGAAGCATTGAACAAACGCTTAAATATTGAGGCGACATTTAACGACACGGAAATTGAAAATCTACTTGCAACAAATTATAGCACTAAATACAGCTATCTAATCTTATCGCTTTTGTATCCAGACAGGGACTGGAAAGGCAAAAAATTTCACGAAGACCATATATTTCCAAAGTCCGAATTTACAGCGGCCAAGTTAAAGGCTCGTGGCTATGACACAAATATAATTTTAGAATACCAAAAGCATTTTAATTCAATTGGCAATCTTCAACTTTTGACAGATTCTGAGAACCTTGAAAAAAGCGCAGAAGACTTTGAAACTTGGTTTTCAACTCGAGACTCTAACTTCAAGGAGAGAAACACTATTCCGACAATTAGCACTTACAATTTCGACAACTTTCTTGAATTCATTACCGAGAGAAAAAAACTTTTAGTGCAAAAATTCAAAGCATTTACCATATGACATGGAGAAAATAAAGAGGAACTTACATATCAACAAGCCAGTAAAATTTAATTTAATTTGTCGTAATTAATCAGTACGAAAAAGGAGGGTACACATAGATTGTAGGAAAGAAAACAATCATAAATATTGATTAAACTTAAACTTCAACTTAATTCAATTGAATTTTTCCCTATGTTTGTTGGACAAAATTTCGGGTTTATGATTGGAGTTGAATTATTTGCAGGTGCGGGTGGTATGGCAACAGGAGCTGTTATGGCGGGTATTGATGTAAAGTTAGCAATTGAGAGTGATTCATGTGCCGCACAAACTTATTTAGCTAATCATAAAAACACTACTGTTGTAATAGATGATATTCAAAATATAAAAGAGTATAAATTTGAAAGGAACGGAGATCAGGTGATTTTATTTGGTGGACCTCCTTGTCAAGGATATTCATACTCAAATAGGAAAACAAGGACTGCAAAGAATCCAAAGAACTGGTTATTTAAAGAATTCATTAGATCAATTATGCTTGTTGATCCAGATTGGATTGTGATAGAAAATGTTCCTGGATTAAAGAAAATGGATAATGGCTTTTTCTTAAAGGCAATTTGCGATGATTTACGCAACTTAGAATACACTCCTAATGTTAAGATTTTAAATGCAATAGATTTCGGTGTGCCACAAAAACGTGAGCGTATTTTTATAGTGGCATCTAAACATGGGATTGCTTTTGATTTTCCTATAGGCGAATTCGTTAATAAGCCAATAACCGTTTCAGAAGCTTTATTCGATTTACCATTTCTGCAAAATGGTTCTATGAAACCCAAATTAAAATATCGTACAAAAGCCGTCTCTGAATATGCTAAGTCTTTGAGAGGGAATAAAAAAATCGTTACACAAAACTATGTAACAAAAAATTCTGACGTAATAGTCAATAGATATTCTCATATAAATCAAGGAAATAACTGGCGAGATATACCAGTTGAACTTATGGAAAACTATAAAGATCACACAAGGTGTCATAGTAGTATTTATAGACGATTATCAGAAAATGAACCCGCTGTAATTATTGCTAATTATAGGAAGAGTATGCTAATCCATCCAACAGAAGATAGAGGTCTTTCCGTAAGAGAAGCAGCAAGATTACAATCGTTCCCAGATCATTACAATTTTATAGGCTCTTTAGATCAAAAACAGCAACAAGTTGGCAATGCAGTACCTCCACTTTTAGCTAAGGCTATATTCAAAAAAATAATAGAATATTCAGAATGAGTTGGATAGATACCACATTTGAAAAGGCAATGAAAGAGCTTTTTATTAAATCTTTAGGTCAAGTGAAGGGAGAGCATCTGTATGGAGAATATACAAGTGTTCGAAATGCAATGGAAGGTGATAATTTTTTCAGAGAAATTAAAGGAAAAGAATCATTTCTATCTGATCATAGCGAAAAACATATACAAGATGTTTTCGAGCGAGCATACAAAGTAATTGGTGAAGATGAATTTCAAAACTTAAATGCATATAACATTTATTGTCTTGCTCTTATGATTCTATTTCATGATGTTGGTAATATTTTCGGAAGAAAGGGCCATAATGCGATAGAGAAAATCGCTGAAATATATAATAAATATCGTAGTAATTTTCAAAATTACAGAGATGAGAAAAGAGTAATTACCCATGGGGCAAGTGCACATTGTGGAAAATCCAAGTCAGGGAATAATGATACTTTAAAAGATTTAAATAGTGCAAGCATAAAAGGTCAAAAAATAAATTTATGTGAAATAGCAGCAATTCTAAGATTCTCAGATGAACTTGCAGAAGGAAAACAAAGAACATGTTCTTTGTTGATTGAAAAAGGTATGTTAGATGACGAAAAAGGAAGTGAAATTTATCATAAATATGCACAAGTTTCAGATATAGAAATTGATAGAAATCTTCAAAGAATTTCAATTACTTATGATATCAATATTCCTGGAGATTTTGATCAAAAGGCACAAAAAGACTTTAAGGATTTATTGAATTTCACTTATTATCGAGCTGTGAAATTAGATACAGAAAGGAGATATAATAAATATTATTCAACCGTATTGAAACAGTTTAAATTTGTATCTGTTCAGTACAATTTCAGTATTGATGAAATTCCTATTGAAATTGATTTGAACAAGATTACTTTTGAAGATAGATATCCTATTCCTGGTGAAAAAGAAGAAGAATCTATCCAAGGTGCTGAAAAATATTTTATCAATATGGATAATAATTACGAACTGTCCAAAATTATTGAAAATATTAATTCAAAGATTAAAAAATAAATATGGAAAATCCATTCGTTTTTGATAGACCAAATAATATTAATATTAGTGAATTTATTCAATTCTACATAAAGGAAAATATCTATACTAGATTTCTTGAATCAACAAGAAATATTTTATTAATTGGTGTTAGAGGTAGTGGAAAAACATCTACTTTGAGGTATTATTCTTTCCCTGTTCAATTTGCTAATTCAGAAGTTGAAGATAAATATTCTGTTATAGGTATTCACATACCCAGTAAACATGCGATTTTTGGCAAAAGAGAATATCTTCTATATGAAAATCAAAATAAACAAAGTGTTGTTATTGAACATTTTCTATGTATCAATATAATTTCATGTATATGCGAAACATTTATTAGTACTCCGGGAAGTTTAGATTTAACTTCAGATATAGAAAAAAAGATTTTAAAAAATTTATCTTTTATTCTTGAATCTGATTTTCCAACTGAGAATTCTTTGTTTGAAAGCATTAAGCTTTTTGTTAACAAAGAAGCTAATTCAAGTCAAAGGAAATTAAATAATGATGATTTTGAAAGCTTTATAGATTTCTCTTTTTCATTTAATAATACAATAATTCCTTTTTTAGAGCAATTAAAAAATATTCCTAATTTAGAAAATTCACATTTTTCTTTATTCTTTGATGATATCCAAGATTTAGGAAAAATTCATCAAGAAATTATAAATTCATGGATATCATATAGAGATAATAAGTTGTTCAGTTTTAAAATTGCAACAGCAGATATAAAACCTTCATTTATTACTTCTACAGGTGGAGTAATTCTTGAAGGGCACGATTTTGTAAAGATTGATCTTACTAAAAGGTTATATAATAAAGAATCAGAATTTAGCAAGTTTGCAAGAGATGTAATAGCTAAAAGACTGATGATTGCAAAAATTGATGTTAGTGTTGAAGAATTTTTACCAGAAAGCGAAAGTTTTAGAAAAGGATTAGATGATGGTAAACTTAAAGCAAGAAAATTGGCTGCTATAAAATATCCAGATCCTAAGGGGACACAAATCAATGATTATGTAGCAAAATATGGCAGGGCAATATACTTTAGAGAGCGAAATCCAAAAGCAAATTTACCTATTTATTCTGGTTTTGAGACTTTAGTAGATATTTCAACAGGAGTAATTAGAAATCTCTTAACTCCAGCTTTTTTTATGTATGAAAAACAATTGTCAAATACTAATGGAATTTTTGTAAGGGAGATACCATCTGATGTTCAAAAAGAAATTATTTTAAATAGAAGTGAAACATTTTGGGAGAAAATAAAAGATATCGATTCAGAAATTGAAAATTGCCCAGAAGAGCTAGGAAAAAAAATCAATAATTTTTTCAATCAATTGATGATTTATTTAAAGAAGAGGTTGAAGAATGAAACAATATCTGAACCACGCGCTTTAAATTTCATTATATCTCAAATTGCAAATGAGGAAGAGCAAATCCAAATAGATGAAATCATTAATACTTCTTTGAAGAGCACCTTACTATATAAAAGGATGGTAGGTCACAAAGCAACTGGTGTTAAATTACCGTTGTATGTTCCAAATAGAATGATGCTTCCATTACATGGGCTTGATTCGCACGGTCAATATTCACATTTCCCAATTACTGGTCGTGCATTTCTAGAGGCTGCTTTACAAAATAAAGAAATTCCATTTTTTGCTGACGAAGACGAAGCAACGAACCAACTTGAACTTATATTTTAAATGATAGAAACAGTCATAACTGTCTTAGGATGGGAGGATAGATTTCCATTAGGAATGGAAATAATTTTAAGTAAGTACAAAGTTAAAAGGATAGTATTAATCTCTTTCATTGATTATTGTTCTATGGATAAAATGGAAGACAACAAAAAAAACCTTTTGGAAAATTGTGCTATGGAAAAAATTGAAGTTGTAGAGGTCAATTTAGAATATTCTAATTCTATAAATAATTGGAAGTGTCTAGATCAATTCTTTGAAAAAGAAACAGAAAATATCGAATATTTACTTAACATTACTACAATTCCTCGAGAAACTATTTGGGCATTACTGTTTTTCCTTAGACAGAAAAATAGTCATATTAACTATATCTATTTCAAACCAGAAACTTATTGTGATGGTTGGCTCACTAAAAATTATAAAAATCCAAGGTTATTATTCAAGCACTCAGGTGTGTTTGAATTGGATAAGAAATTAGCTCTATTTATTATTACTGGATTTGATGATAGCCGTCTGGATTCACTTATAGAATATTATGAACCTAGTAAAATTGTTGTTTTTAGCCAAAGGGGGAATCAATTCCATAATATGGATAGAAATAAATACATTAAAAAAAGTAATTCATTTGAATCCGAAATAGTTGAATTTGATAGTTATGATGTAGAAGAAGCAACAAAAATTTTGAATGATACGATTATAAAATACGGAGATTCAAATATTATTATATCATCTCAAGGTCCTAAATTATCTTCACTCAGTACGTATAAAAACCATCTTTTACATGATAGTATAGCTTTTGCATATGTACCTGCTCAAGATTTTAATCTTGAATACTCCAAAGGCATAAACCCTGATTATATTGATGGAAAATTGGAGATTTGAACTTCATGAATTATACTTATTCCACTTAATAGTTCTTATTTATATGATATACAATGGAATTAATAACCCCGTAAGGCTAATCTGAAGGTAAAGGAGAAGTAAATTGAGCTTTAAAAATTAAATTTATAATCTTTTGTTTTACAATTTTTTTATAAATACGTTAGTCAGGCCCTTATGACAAGATACCATGACATATCAATCGTAACCAATAACGCGTACAGACTTGCCGAATTAATTAATGGCGGATGCTATACCAACATTTTATATTACGAATTTCACGAAGTAGTTGACCCGACTGGTATTTACAATTGCTTAGAGGGGTTAGAAGCATTTTCAGAACGTTCAATATCCTTTTATAAAATTTTCTTTTCTAGCGGCTATATTGACGTACAGCCAGCAAATATTCATATTGCAGTTAAATTAGAAGACGAGTGGTTTATTGCTCACGACTGCGGCTCCAATTATTATCTCGGTTACGGACCGACAGGCATATTAAAACTTAGAGAAGCTTGTGCAAATAAAAATATTGCCAGTTTTGCTAGTGAGGACAAATTTGAAGAATGGCTAAAACTAAAATTTGGAAGTCCGAAGAAACTGACCATATCAGACAAAAAAAGTATAGACCAACTTCAATTTGAGAAACTAATTAAAGCCACTCAGTTTTTGACAAATGATATGCAAAGAAGGCCTTTGCAATATCAAGGATTAAACGAAGAAAATATTCGTGATCTTATGCTGACACCTATAAACGTAACCTTTAAAGGTCGAGGAAATGCGGAAGCAAAAAATTGTAATGGAAAAACAGACATACTTGTTAAAACGAAGGACGGCTTAAACGAACATATTTTTGAGTTGAAAGTTTGGAACGGGATTGGTACTCTAAAAGAAACAATTGAACAATTGCTTGGATATTTAGGTTGGCACAATAACTTCTGCGGAATCATTATGTTCTGTTATAAAATAAACTTTACCAATATTTTGAAAACGGCAGAAGAACATTTAAGAGAATACTACAACTTTGACAAAAGTGAAAGATATATTCCAAATGAATTTCGATTTCGGCTTCAACATCCGACAGACAAATTCAAACATATTGAAACACACTTGACATTTGTAAATCTTAAAACAAATCTTAAAACAAATCTTATTAATTCGGCAAATCACAAGCATACCACTCAGGATGACATTTAATACAGTAAATATGCATTCTATACCGCATTGGTTTACCACAACCAAAACATGAGAAATATTCAATTCTGGGTTTTTCAACCTTAAGTTTAATTATTTTCCCCAACCGATTAAAAGTTTAATGAGCTATTAAATTAACACAAAGAAAATTCAAACTGAAATTTTCCATTTGAAAAATTAATTATTGATTGAGTTATCTTATTGTCCAGTTTTTTAGAACATTCTTGTAATCGAATACAAATCTCTTGTACTTCTTCATCACTTTTTAAATGTTGAGTTAAATTAACCAAACATTCTATTGTACTCATAATTGCCGTTATTTCATATGTTAATTGAGATAACTCTAACTGGAATTTTGTTTTCATTTATCTGGAATTATTTATAAATATCAGTGGATCAAATATAATAAAGATATTCTTATTGCATACTTTAAAGAAAATAATACATACTAAAAGTTTATCAATAAACTCAGTTAACACTGATACTTTTACTCCATAGTTTTCATATATGGCTTTAGGAACAAAAATCAGATACTTTAGAAATTTAAAAGGGTGGAGTCAGGATGTTATGGCTGATAAATTAGATATATCGTTACCAGCCTATTCAAAAATAGAAAGAGACATAACAGATGTTAGTTTTTCAAGATTAAATCAAATTTGTAAAGTTCTTGGAATAACCTTAATAGAATTGCTTTCCTATCCTTCAAAATCAACAGACCAAAATAATCTACTGAAAACATTAGCAGAAAAGGAAAAAGAAATAATTAAACTTCAAAAGAAAATAATTGAACTTTTAGAGAAGAAGAAATAACTTAATCTCAAAAAATTAACTTTGAATTAGGTTTCCAAGCCGCCTCATCCTTGTCCTCTACTCTACTTCAGTACTTGGAAATTGATATTCATATGCGAATTTTTCGAGTATTAAATATACAGTTACAATAGCAACAAATCCCCAATCAAAACACCTTCTCCAACCTCATAGCATTCTTTGCAGCAAGCAAATAAAACCCTCCATTTATCTTCTGGTAAAACTCAATCCCTAAACAAGCTATTACTCCGACAGTAGCGGGAATAACCGGAGAACCTGGAATAGAACTTACAATAGACATATTAGCCAAAGTGCTGCCACCCAAAGGGGTGTAATCACTATAAGAAATATTGTTTTTAGAATTTATTTCAGGATTAACCGGCCTGTACCCTTTTAAAGCAGGGTTATAAGTATAATCAGAAAGCACTGTAATTGCATTAATAATTCTAAAATGGGAAGCACTTTTTGGAGAAGTAATAAAATTATTCGTTTTAAAGACCGGAATAGTTATGGTAACCTCATTACGCCCTGCATTGGCAGAAATATCATAAGGAGCAGTAAAAACACCTCCAAAGGCAGTGTCAGAATTAAAATCAAAACCTTCAATATTATTGCCGTTGGCTAAAAACTCAAGACTTCTTTCTCCCCTAATTCCATTTCCATGTTCAATTACTTTTTTAAGTTGTCCGGTAAGCCTTGCAGAAATGTACTTGCCTCCCATATCCTTGATAATTTCACCAAGACCCAAACGAAAAGCTTTGCCGGCCATTGAGCAGCCACCAAATTCCATCATGTTTTCCCGGTTTCGTTTAAAAGCTGGAGACGTTTTAATTCTTTGCTTACTCAGTCTGGATATCTCTTTTACATAATCCACACCGTCTTTGGAATAAAAAGCTAAGTTTCCTATTTTTCCATGAAGTTTGATAATACCTTTTTGTTTTGCGCACATAACACATGAATTTAGAAGTTAAATAATTCCCGCTCTCACGGGCTGAATTAAAAACTTTTAACTAAGTTATGTAGCTATATTATCATAAAGAGAATTGTTTCTCTTTAAAACGGAAATGCTTTTCTTTTGGTTACATTATTTCATTTAAATTCTATGACAGTATCGGGTAAATGTCGGGTGCCATTCGGGTGGGACTCGGGTCGTATTCGGGTGCCATGCGGATGGCAGTCGGGGTACAGTCGGGACACAGTCGGGTTTAAGAGTATATAATAGCAATATTTTTCAATAACTATTAGCCTTGAAACTAGAGAATGACCGGAAACAGCCAGCCCACGGGAAAAGCACATTTCCAATTCACACTGCCAACCACGCAAACCAAAAATTGTAAAAGAGCTTCTCCCTTTCCTCCCCAAAGAAAATTAAATTAAAAAAATCCCCCCTCAAAAATAAAAAAATACCCAACTCGCACTAGCCATGCAAAGTATACCACTCCAAGTTATTACTCATTCATGAAAGCCTTTAGCAGAGCAGCTTGTATCCCCATTTATTACCAAAAGGCCAGCTTATAACATTGCATATTCGCAAGTGGCGGTCTAGGTGCTCTATTGCGAAGCCTTGTATTTCTATTAACTTTACTGCTCACGGTTTTTGGTTCGGTGCAATAATCGCCACCAGCGTATATGCAAAAAACGTTGCCCGCCAGCATAGGGTTTCGGACCGCTTTTTTTTAGGACAACTGTGAAGCGAGCATATCCATGTTAGGGCCGAATCGCACCAGTACCCATGACTTGACCAACATTTATCAGGCCCCAAGGAACTTTCAGACCAACCTCAAGGCTTAAATAAGACGACCTAACCCGCAAGGCAGAGGCATAACACCGCTTTTTAAACCAACGGCAAGGCTTAAATAGGACGACTTAATCCAGGCCAGGCCAGGGGCATAAAACCTTCCCTGCTTAGCTTTAACATCCCTTTAGGACAAGGGTTTTTTTTTGAACCTGCCCCAGAACCCCTGAAAAACATGGAAATTTGCATATAAGGAAATTATCGGGTAACTTTAAGAGAGAGAAATTCTTAAATAAAAAAATTCATTACGAATTTCTCTCTCTTAAAGTTAGTTGTTATTGCCCTTTGACATATTGGTTTAGGCGCGGCGGGCTGGGTAAAAATGCGGCGGTGTGCGAGGGTGCCGATAAGGGTCGGCAAGTAGGGGAGCCTAGTGCGACAAGACCCTTAGCCGGGCTTATTTTTACCCGATTTTTTGCTTACTTTTTTCTAAAAAAAGTGAGAGAAAAACACTGCCACCGGACTGGGTTTTTCGCAACAGGCCTGACCTAAACGGGCTGACCCTCGGGACGATTTAACTTTTATTGGTTCTCCCTTTTTCGGTAGCTCGTCATGAGCGCATCACTGCTAAAGCAAGATTTGGCCTGACCTAAATGGGCTGACCCTCGGGACGATTTAACTTTTATTGGTTCTCTCTTTTTCGGTAGCTCGTCAGAAGCGCATCACTGCTAAAGCAAGGCAAGGCCAGACCTTGTCAAAATGCCGGCGGGCAACATTGCATATAAGCAAGTGGCGGTCTAGGTACTCTATTGCAAAGCCTGGAATTTCTATTAACTTTGCTGCTCGCGGTTATTGGTTCGGTGCTGTAATCGCCACCTGCATATATGCAAATAACGTTA
>JACCXN010000069.1 GCA_013696965.1 Bacteroidota bacterium
CAAATTCGGTAAAGCATAAATTTGATATAGAAAAAGTCATTTCCCAGGATTTCCGGACTGATATTCTTCAGGAAAACTATTTTGTCATAGAATCTTTTGCACAGCTTAAAAATTCTGTAAAAGACATTGAGAAGGAAATACTGAGAAAAGGAAAGACGGAGCCCCGAAAATAAACGATTTTTACATCTTATTCCACTGAATAACAGACCTACTGGCATCAAAAAAGGGAAAGCTTTTCAGCTTTCCCTTTTTTGTGCACGACATAATGTCAAACCCTTTCGAGAAAGATTAAAGGAGTTGTTTCAGCTTTAGGAAGTATTTTGTGACATTAAAGTAAAGGACATAGGTGCAAGTCCTTTTTTTCTGGAAATTCATGTTGGGTGCGTTGTAACTTTCGCTATCATAAAGCCTCCAATCTGTTGTCCAGGGCCCTTCCGACATAATTCTTTCTCAGAAACCTTATCATTAAGTGGAACGATTACGGCTTCTGTTCCCTCACCGACTTCAGTGAATCATGTCTTTGAGCAGGATAACTATCAAAAACTGAATAACTTTCCCCTCAAAACAGACAAATTTTTTTTGTACCTTCAAGATAGCTTAAAATTTCATGAAGCGATACAGAAAATCCGGTAAAGAATAAGCTTATACCGGTTAAGCAGTAATAATATTCTGATTTAAACAAAAACAAATGACAATGCGAAAAATAGCAGCAGATATTTTTTTGTTACCCATTTTATTTTTCATGGTAACTTGCTTTTTACAGGCACAAACAGATACTGTTCCGGCAGCATCCAAGCTATCTGAACTCACCCTTGAGGAATTAATGAACATGGAAGTTGTTACCGCTTCCGGTTCTGAACAAAAAATAACTGAAGCCCCCGCTACAATGCTCGTGGTTACTTCGCGTCAGATTAGCGAGAGAGGGTATGAACAACTAAGCGATGTGCTACGCGATCTTCCAGGGGTTGATTTAATACATACTTACGGACGGGCCCCAACTTTTATTACTTTCCGAGGTATGTATGGCGATGAAAACAAAAGAGTACTATTGATGATTGATGGAATTGTAGAGAACAGTATTATGGGTGGTTATGAAATGGCAGGGCCTGCTTATAGCCTGTTTAATGTTGACCGTATAGAAATAATGTGGGGCCCTGGCTCGGCACTTTATGGCGCCAATGCGTTTAGTGCTGTGATTAACATTATTACCAAAAAAGGGGCAGAAATAAATGGAATCCATTATCAGAAGGGTTATGGTAGTTTTAATACCCAAACTGAAAATGTAATGTTCGGGTTAACAAAATCAGGCCCGCCAGAAGGAGCAATCATAGATTTAGCTGTTTCAGCTTCATTATACAATACAGACGGCCCACGTTTTACCAATAGGCACCCCCGCTATTCCAACTCCTATGTTGACAATGCCTGGTCGTTTAATGGAAATGTTACCCATACTATTAAAAAATTTAAAACAACTTTGGGCGGACGTATTTATCAAACTCCAAGTGGCTGGGGAACAATAACCGCCTCGCCCACTATGCTTATAGGACTTCCTTCGCAAGGAATGGGAAATACCGGAAATGGTGGCACAATGCAAGCCATTTTTAATGGAGAAAGGCCATCCCTTTTTGAAAGTTTCGCACGAACCGCTTTCTTGAGAAGCCAGTTTACCCCCAACTCAAAAATCACCCTCCTAGTTGAAGGGCAATACAGAAAAACAGGATCGGAGGAAAATTCATATATATATAGCAATTTGCCTGAGACGGGATACCTGAGCAGAAATCCCCTAACATATTTTGCCAATCGCATCAGGGCTGATGTTTCTGCCACTTTTGCAATTACGGAACAACAAAGATTTTCCGCAGGTATCCTTTACTTCCAGGACAACCTGGAACGTGGGGTAAGAGGGTTTGTTCCTGATACCTTGTTTGATACCATTCAAAATATACCTGTAACCAATGTTTATGCAACATTTAAGCCCAGGGAATTCACAATACAGAATAACATCGGGGTATTTATGCAATACATTTTGAAAACAACTTTACTCAATAAAACAAACTTTACAGCAGGATGGCGAATTGACAACAACAGCATCTACGGCAACACACTTAATCCGAGGGCAGGAATTATCAACCAGCCAAATGAAAAACTTACTTTCAAAGTGCTGGCTGGATCTGCATTTCGTGGGCCCAGCAACTTTGAGCTATATACTGTGGTGGGAGGGAGCATAGCCAATCCGGACTTGATTCCTGAAAAAATTCAGACCTATGAACTGAATATTATTTATTACCCTATAAAAATTTTAATGGTTCAGGGTAATTTGTTCCAGAACCACCTTAAAGATATAATTGTCCAGGATGTGCCGATTGGAGGTGGCAGGAGCCAGATCCTGAATATTGGCACAGCCACCACTAGAGGGCTGGAAGCCAAGTTTGAAATTATTCCTTCAAATTCATTTTCAGCATTCGTGAACTATACTTTGCAGGAAGGGAAACAAGATGATGGAAACATGGAAAATGAAATACCCAACATTGCAAGGGCAAGGGCAAATATTGGTATTTCAATGTTACTGTCAGATCTTGTAAACATCAGCCTGATTGCAAACTGGGTGGGAGCCCGTTCTGTGGCTGAAACCAATCCCCTTAATAAAGTAAATGGGTATTTCATTCCTAATCTTGTAATCACCACAAACAAAATATTTGATAATCGTGTAAGCGCAAGTTTAAACATAGAGAACCTTTTTAATCAAACTTACTATGATCCCGGAATAAGGGCGGCAAATGGAAATTTCTATGGGACAGTGCATGAACAACTTGGAATAAACGGGTTCTTTAAAATTTTGTTGAGGATTTTTTAATGAAAAAGATAGGGAGGTATATCAGTTCTGCTGTTCATGTATTTAAGATGCGCAAGGTATGCCAGTTAATCTTTTGTTCATGCCTGTTCAATTCTTTTCTTTTTATTTTGATCACTGGCTTTGCTGTTAAACCTCAATCGGAAGCGGAAGAATACAATTTAAAAGCAGCCTTTATTTATAATTTCACCATGTATATTGAGTGGAGTGGTTTTATTGCGGAAGAGGAATTTATTATAGGTATAATTGGAAACTCACAAATTAATGAACCCCTTGCCCAAATTGCCCGCACAAAAACTGTAAATGGTAAAAAAATAATTATCCAGAATTTCGACAACCCGGAAGAAATAATTTTTTGCCACATACTTTTTATTTCGCGCGATACCACATTTCCACTTAAAACTATCCTTGCAAGGGCAAATTTTAATGGAACACTAATTGTAAGTGAAAAAAGAGGATTTGCAGAACAAGGGACAGCAATTAATTTTGTTATAGACAATGATAAAGTGAAATTTGAGGCAAATACAAAAGCAATAAGATCAGCAGGTTTAACTGCCAGTTCCCAATTGTTGAAATTGGCCCGAATAGTTGAATAAAATGGAAGCGTTTAAAAACATATCTATAAGAAACAAGCTGATTGTAATTCAGTTGGCAACTGCATTTATAGCTGTGCTGATTTGTTCTGTAATTTTTGTCATTATCACCATAAATACATTTAAGGAAGCTGAAATAAAAAACAAATATTCACTTGCTGAAATTGTGGGTGTTAATGCAGCCCCTACACTTCTTTTTGATGACAATTCTGCTGCAAATCAAATTCTTGAGGAATTAAAAAGCAACCCTTCCATTCTGAACGCAATTATACTTGATAAGACAGGAAAAGAATTTGCCAAATATTCCAAAGAGGGCGAAGAAGATTTTTCTTTTTCAAATCTTGATAAAAAAGACATTACAGCAAAAAGGCTTATCGGCAATGAATTTATTGTGAGGTATAAAATTTTCCATGAAAAAGAGTTCCTTGGTTCAGTAATTTTAAAATCAAAAATGGCCGATCTTAATAATATTATTTATAACTATATAAAAGTTGCTGCCTTCGTTTTATTTACCGGACTAATTGTTGCCCTGTTAATTTCAGTATTTCTCCAACGCTTGTTATCAAATCGCTTGTTATCACTAGTAAAAAAAACCAAGGAAATAACAGAAACTGGCGATTATTCCAGTATGATTTTATTTGAAGGGAAGGACGAGATAGCGGTTTTGTCGAGGGCGATTAATAAAATGCTAGGGCAAATAGAAAAAACACAAGACAACCTTAAAGAAGCAAACATACACCTGGAAGAACTTAACTTACATAAGGAGAAGACACTTTCTGTACTTTCGCATGATTTAAGAAGCCCCTTAAACTCCATTATCGGAACCTCTGAACTGCTAAAGGCAAATTTCGATAATATGAACAGGGCTGATTTACAACAAATGCTCATTTTGATTCATAAATCATCGAAACGCTTGTCAGATATGCTGAACAATTTAGTGGAATGGGCAAGAATAAAATTTGCATCTGAAATATTTTCTCCCGAAAAAATTCAAATTTGCATGGTGGTGAAAGATGTTTTTGATATGCTTAGTGAAAATGCCCTCGGAAAAGGAATCAGCCTGCAAAATAAAATCATTGAAAATGTTTTTGTTTGGGCTGATGGAAAAATGTTACACTCTATTCTTCAAAATTTAATTTCAAATGCGATTAAATTTACTCCCGAGGGAGGTAAAATTACTGCAACATCCGAAACAAGAAACAATGAATCTGTCATCAGGATAATTGACACGGGCCATGGCATGTCAAAAGAAGCGCAGGAAAAACTTTTCACACCACAGGTTGATTCCCTCTCGGCAAGTAGACAAGAAAAAGAAGGTGCCGGAATAGGGTTGTTAATAGTAAAGGGCTTTGTTGAAAAAAATAGCGGTAAAATTTGGGTGGAAAGTGAGCAAGGAAAAGGCACTTCAATGATTTTCACACTTCCTTTGACACATTAGTAAATCAGGAGAATAATAAGAGTCAATGGTTATAAAAGCTTACATAGACACATGATGTTTTCCGGAAATCTCATGGAATTATTGTGGCTTGGGCATTGGTAAGTTTTTATAGGTTCTGCCATTTAAGAGCTGTTAAATTAAAAACTGAAAAAGTTATTCTTTACATGAGCCCCTCATTAATTGAGGCAAATAATTCTTTATATAAAGAGAGGCTTCTATTATGTGGAAAATGATAAAAGTAATTTTTATAAAAAGCCCACTATAAAAATGGAGGCCACTGAAAAAGTCTTTTTAAGAATTAAATGTTAATAAAAGGGAGTAGAAACGCAAGTTTATCTACTCCCTTTTTTGTATTTTGTATCAGATTCAAAAGCCTAATATACATGCTGGTAC
>JACCXN010000070.1 GCA_013696965.1 Bacteroidota bacterium
AAGTCTCATCATTCTATTATTGGCAAGTATGAAAGAGATGAAGTAAAACCAACTATTGATGTGGTTAAAAAACTGGCAGATGTGTTAGAAACAACTGTAGGTTATCTTTTAGGAGAAACAGAAGATAGAGAGCTTTTAAAAGACCCTTCAATGATGAAGCGGTTAAATGATATTGCAAAATTTCCGGAAGCTGATAAGTCTTGTATCCTTTATGCTTTGGATGCAATGATTAACAATGTAAAATTAAAAGCTATCTAAATGAAAAATAGACTTACTTCTGCTTTCATTTTTCTTGCTGTTAGTGCTTTTGCACAGGACACAAAAAAAGACACTGTTAAAACCGGAAGTTTAGAAGATTACGGGATGCGTATTTATGACCCTCGTATCGGCAGAGCTATGAGTACCGAACCTAAAGATTTACCACAAAACAATCCTTATAATTTCGAGGAAGTGAGAAAGGATTCTACCGCTGTTAAACAACCTGCTACAGAGCCAAAGCAAAAAGTTGCTAAAAAGTGAGGATATTTTTGACAGACCAACGCAAGCACTTTCCAAAACACTTATCGGAGTTCAAAAAAAACAATGTCATTCCGTTATCAAAAAGATTTCATTAAACACAAAATTAGTAAGGAACTTATAGACTGTAAATTTTCTGACTTGTCTTTTAGCAGTTTCTTTGATTATAAAATTTTTCCGGCTAACATACTTATCGCATACCCTCAATGGATTGAGGAGAAAAGAACAATGCAGGCAGGAGATACCATAGTCCAGCAAATAAATATTCCTCCTTTTAGCAAACTATCAAAAAGACTTATTGTCGCTGTTAGAATAAAGGAAGTTTTTGACTCGAGCAATTGCAAGGGCTTTTCTTATGAAACAATTGTAGGACATGTAGAAAAAGGAATTTCAATATTTAAAATTGAGTCTCAAAAAAACTTCTCAGTATTTACGATTGAGACGTATTCAAGTCCTGCTTCATCGCTTCTAAAATTCTTTCGGCCAATTTCATCCTGGTATCAGGATTACTGCACTAAAAAAGCTTTGGTCAATGTAAGAGACTACTTGCTCATTGACTTCTTCGCCCTGACACAATAAATCACCTTCAACAATAAAACAACGCCACCTAAAGGCAAAAGGAAAAATATCACTGAGAAGAATGCCCAACCCGTATCTAAATAACCTTCCATATTCACGAAGTAAAGCAACAAGGCATAACAAAAAAGGTATGGCAACAAGGTAGCCAAGAAGTCTACTACTTCTTTAAGCGACCTTGGTTTCTTCGGGATAATTAAATACCTTATGCCAAGTATCAAAGCAGGTATCAATATACTGAACACATAAAACATAGGCTTAATCTTCTGTTTTTTCAACTTTTACCTCACGTGATTTCTCTTCACCACCGAGCTTGTTCACTACATTAGTCAACACTTCTTTCCATGATTTGCTTTGTTGATCTCTGGCAATACCATCAGGCACCATTGTGTAGTCAACTTCTGATTGAGAGTTTATTTCAAACTTGGTATTACCATCTTTATCCTGAGAAAGTGTAAAGTTTATTATACCCTTTTCAACATGGCCTTCCATTGTTACAAAAGTCGCTGACAAGCTTCCATCTTTTCCTTCTTCTAAAGCTTTAACCTTCACATAGCTATTATTCATCGGCCCTGCGATATCAATCTTAATATAGCTTCCCACTTTAAATTGCGAAGGCTTTCCTTCTCCATCAACAGGGGCATTAAATTCAGCTTTAGAATTAGTTAAATAATCTTGAGGTGCATTTTTGAAGTTCTTCTTGAAGTCAGAAAAAGACATCTTTGAGTTTGTGACCGTAACACTATAGCTTTGTCTTTGGGCTGTTTCGGCATTTGGAAGTTTGACCTTTAATTCGCCCGGATTCTTAAATCCAGACATAAAGTTTTCCCATTCCTTGCCTTCTAAGTCTATACCATCAATCACCCGATTTTCAGCAAATGCATACGGTGAGTTCCAAGGATATTCCAGTTCTAAAGGGTCAGTCGAAAGGAAGCGTCCTATTCTTGGATCATAGATTCTAAACAAGAAATCGTAAGAATTTCCAGAGCCTTTAATTTCATCGTCTTTTTCTTGTCCGTTAAACCCGTAGCGATAAGGATTAGCAAAACTAATTAGTTGTGAATCAAGAGCATTGCCCATTATTGAAATTTTCAGTTTTTCTTAAAAGTATTTGACTAATTATTGATCAAAGTCAAAGCTACAATTTCAAAACGACAAAAATAATTCTACGTGATTAAATATTGAATCTAAGTAGTATTGTTCTCTATTTATAAAACCATCAGTTTGTTTTGCTACAAGTGTAGCTGAAAGCTACCTTCTTTTCGGACGTAGCAAATGCTACGCCCAGCTTCTGTGTAAAACTACGATTAGCGGGGAGAAGTTGGTTTTTGGCATGGATTTAAATCTGTTATTGGATGGAAAAAACATCAGACCTTCTACATCCTTTTTCCTCTTTGATTTTCACACATATTAATAAAATTTTGAAGATGTTTTGTTGCTTGAGGATAATCATCAAAAAGGGGATCCTTATACATATCTATTAATTCCCTTAAAATATCTTCATTTGTATCCCCTGCTATTTTACCAATACATTCTTGCATAAATCCATCCAAAATGAAAATAAAATCACGATTATATTTTGTTTCATCTGTTGTTTGATAAAGTGCTAATATAGATCCATTATAATTAAAAACATCTTCCATACTCATGCTATCCACAAGATAATTCATAAAACTACTGTAAATAGGAGATTTATACTTTATGTTTACAACATTTACTTTATCTACATCATAATATTCACTTGCAAGAATTTTATTTTGTTTCGAATCTATTATCTTATACAAAACACCACTAAATTCTGTGATAATTTGATTAGATAATTTAACAGTTAAATTTTCTAAGTATGCAGTAATATAAACATCGTGTATATCAGGTGCGTCATATTGAAATAAAACTATCAAAGAATCTCCATTAGTTTTAATTTCAGCTGGATATTTTTCTTGAGCCAAAATCTCTTTAATTTTCTCTTTTCCCTCTATTTCATTCTTAATTTCTTCTTTCCCAATGCCATCACAAGAAATTATAGAAAAAAATAAAATAATTGTAGCAATATAAAAACATTTCATAAATATTATTTGTTTCGTTTTTTAAACTCTATACTTTTTAGATGAAATGGATTATTCTTTGCTACCCTAATAGAATCCACTCTTGTTGGAGTATGTCCAATTTGAACTACAGTTGCTGAGGCTATCCCAAATGTAAAAGGGAATGACATACCAACTCCTGCACCATATAATTGATAATCCATTATTTCTTCAGCATTTATTACAGCTATTCCAAAAGTTGCATTTCCAAATTTCCCAACTCCATAATAACGAGAATAGGAAGTCGATTGTTCAAGTAAGGAGGGAATATCAGCCCATGGATCAGCATATATATTGATACTTCCTTTTTGAAGAGTAGTTCCTGCTCCAGCTCCAATTAATTTTTCGGAATTATTATACTTGATATAATTATTAGCCCATAATGAGTTAACGTTTCCAAAATCGATTCTTGATCGAGAGACACCCCAGCCATAAGGAATTAAGGCAGTACCCCCATCTAGGACAGTGATTGAGCCAGGTATTTTGTTTGCTTTTGGAGTAAAATTCGGTATATCTAAAGGAATATTAGTATTATCTCTGGACGCCGATGCTGGTGGTGGAGAGGGGGGGGCATTGCCTGATGGCTCTGTTGGCCATTGGGGCATATATGCATCTTTAGGGTCTGTACTTGATGATTTTCCAGTTTCTGCTTTATGCTTGTCTGCATGCTCCTGTCCTACTTTATCTTTTGGGTCTTCTCCTTCTAATCCACTTGGGTCGACAAAATAAATTGGATTATTATTGAATGCGGCATAAGGTGATTGCCAGGGATGAAGTTTTGGGTCACGACTTAACCATCTACCTAACCTAGGGTCATATTGTCTCCATTCAGTTGTATAACTATTTCCAGAGCCTTTTACTTCATCATCTTTCTCCATTCCATTGAAGGCGTAACGGTACACCACTGCACAACCTTTTTTCTCACTTAAAAAAGTTCCTTGCACCACCTTCAACAATGGTTTTTCTTGATTATATGTAAGTTTTAAAGCTCCCATTTTCCAGGGCTAAGATAAAC
>JACCXN010000071.1 GCA_013696965.1 Bacteroidota bacterium
CAAATTCGGTAAAGCATAAATTTGATATAGAAAAAGTCATTTCCCAGGATTTCCGGACTGATATTCTTCAGGAAAACTATTTTGTCATAGAATCTTTTGCACAGCTTAAAAATTCTGTAAAAGACATCTTTTTGTCAAGTAAATAACATAGAATACTTGACATTTTGGTATGGCTGTAAGTCAACTATTGTCATTCTTTATTGTCTGCCGGATTATCGATGGTCTTATTAAATTATTATATGCTATCACATATAATTTATGTTTATTTCAACATTTTATATGCGTTCGCATATAATTCCGTATATTTGTCTAAAATCAATGCGATCGCATATAATGAAGACATTAGCCGAATTTGTAAAAAACAAAAGGAAAGAAGCCAAACTTACTCAGGAACAGTTCGCTGAACGGGCTGGCGTGGCACTAACTATCGTACGAAAAATTGAACAAGGAAAAGAAAATGTAAAACTGGAAAAGGTAAACCAAGTGCTTAAAATGTTTGGGCATTTATTAGTTCCCGTAAGCAGTAAAGAACTATCATTAAAAAAAGATAATTCAAAACCATGAGGAGAGCAGAAATATATTATAAAGATGAAGTTGCCGGTATCCTAATTGAAACCAACGAAGGACGTTACACTTTCCAGTATGGTAAAGAATATGTTGCAAAATATCCTGATCAATTTATTACTTTTTCTATGCCGGTTACTGAACAAATTTATAGCGAAAATCGGTTATTCCCATTTTTTGAAGGCTTAATTCCCGAAGGATGGCTATTGGATATTGCATCAAAAAACTGGAAGATAAATCAAAATGATCGCATGGGTTTGCTTTTGGCTTGTTGTCATAATTGCATTGGAGCAGTAGGCGTTAAACCAATACCAGAAGAAGATGAATAAGAAATGTTTATACTGTTATAAAGAGCTGGAGAAAAAAAATGAAAGTGATTTTCACATCCAGTGCAGCTTAGCGTTTTTCGGAACAAAAACAGCACCTTTATTACCTTATTCATTAAATCAAATGTCGGAGTTGGCTAAGGATGTTGTGGAGCGAAGTGTTGCTGTACCAGGTGTGCAACCAAAACTGTCCTTGTCGTTGGGAAAAGATACTATGGGAGATGGAAACAAAAGTCGTTTAACGGTTGTTGGAGCTTTAGGTGGAAATTATATTTTTAAACCACCATCACAACATTACCCTGAAATGCCGCAGAATGAACATGCAACAATGCGCATGGCAGAAGCTTTTGGAATACATACAGTGAATTCAAGCTTGATACGTTTGCAATCGGGGGAGTTATCTTACATCACTAAACGAATTGACCGGACAAAAAACGGAGAAAAAATTCACATGTTGGATATGTTTCAAGTGCTGGAAGCATTTGATAAATACAAAAGCTCTATGGAAAGAGTTGGTAAAGCAATAGGAGAATACTCAAGCGATACTTTATTAGACAAATTATATTTTTTTGAATTAAGCATTTTTAGTTTCCTTACGGGCAACAATGACATGCATCTTAAAAATTTTTCCATGATTAAAAGTGATGCTAAATGGGTATTGGCTCCTGCCTACGATCTATTGAATGTTGTGATTGTTAATCCTGATGATAAAGAGGAGCTTGCATTAACAATTGAAGGAAAAAAGAAAAAATTAAGACGCGAAAATTTTGAGTGGCTTGGAAAAGTATTAGAATTAAACGAGAAACAAATTGAAGGTGTATTTAAGCGGTTCATAAATAATAAACCTGTTGCAATCCAATGGATTGATAATTCTTTCTTATCAAATGAGCTCAAAGAAAAGTATCGGGTACTTTTAGAGGAAAGATACATAGCAATATCAAAATAGAAATTTGTTGCACAGGGGCAGAAAAAAAGTTATGGCATTTATCAAAGCTAAGGGCCAGTATTAAATCAAAATCCAACACCGATCACACTCCAGATACGCTTTGCAATCGGGATGGCTTTATTCCCGAAGATCGGGATTCTTCTTTGACTTCGTCAAATTCTCACACCGATCACACACACATCATCATTCCCGAAGCAAGTTCGGGATTGACGATTTATGTATTATAATCTAACGCCTATAATACATACATCGTCAATCTGCTCAAGGCTGCCTTTCCAGAAAGAAAAAGTTTCGCTGATAATTTCTTTCTGTCGTTCCATTGTTTCTGATTGGATGGAAAGCAACAGTTTTTTAAAATTAGCAGATTTGAATTTTTTGCCTTGTTCACCGCCAAACTGATCAGCAAAACCATCTGTGAAAATGTAGAGGTTATCGTTTTTTTGAAGTTCTATGCTATGGGTGGTAAAAAGTTTGTTTTCTGCATACTTTCCTATGGGCTGTTTGTCGGCCCTGTATTCTATAATTTCATTGCTGCGGATAATCCAAAGAGGATTGTTGGCACCCGCCCAGTGCAGGGTGTTGCCTTGTAAAGCGCACAGTGAAATATCCATTCCGTCTTTTACTTCATCATCGCTTTTTTCAAATTCCTGTATTACTATCTCTCTTGTTTTATCCAGGATTTTGCCCGGGTCTGTAATTCCGTATTCCCTTACGCTTCTGTTCAGGCCATTGTTGCAGATTACCGATACCATAGCTCCGGGAACACCATGACCGGTGCAATCAGCAGCAGCAAAAAGAATTAGCTGATTAGATGATGTGTTAATTTGCTGAATGGAAGATGTGTTAATTTGCTGATGTGCTGATGTGCTAATTAG
Organism: Bacteroidota bacterium; assembly: GCA_013696965.1. Taxonomy (NCBI): domain Bacteria; kingdom Pseudomonadati; phylum Bacteroidota; species Bacteroidota bacterium. The sequence continues at coordinate 2,712 of JACCXN010000071.1, forward strand.
CTGATTAGCTGATGTGTTAATTTGCTGATGATCTTCTAGCTTTCTTTTCCCATCAGCTAATCCGATAATTTTCTCATCGTTTAACTGAACAGTTTCCAACCAATAAAAATCCCCTGCAACAATGTCTTTTGGTTTGTATATAATGAAACTATCAGGAAGGTACTGTTTCACTATACGCTGTGGTGGTAAAATGGCTGTTTGGATCCTCTTGGCATAGTTGATGGAATCCAGTATCTCCTTTTGTTTTTCTTCGATTACCTGTTTTTGCTGTTCCACCGCAGTTTTCTGCTTTTCTACTTCCTGCTTCTGTTTTATAATAATCAGATTCGATCTTCTTTTGTTCCTGTAGGCTTTCAATGCAAATGCCAGAACTACCAGTATTAGCATTCCTCCTCCGGCTGCAGCGTAGGTGGCTATTCGTTGTTTTTTTAGCTCTTCTTCTTTCTTTGCAGCTTGGGCCTGTTTTAACAGATTGTCTTTGTTGAGCAGTTCTATTTCTTTTTTCTGATTTTCCGAAAAGCTTTCTTTTTGTTTGAGTTCTGCAGTGGAATGCGCCAGGGCAAGAGTTCTCAGTTCATTGTCCTGCTCGAGTATCACTAGGCTTTGTTTGTTCTTTACAAGCAGGATGTTGCGCTTTTCAAGCTCTGCTGCTGAGAGTTGTTGCTGTTTTTCAAATTCTGCCAGGGCTATTGCTTCTTTTTTATCAAAATCAAATTGCATATGCTGCTGCATGGTTTTTTTGGTGTTTTCCTCATTGAGAAGGCTGTCGCGGTATAGTATGTATTGCTTGTAGTTTTCTAAAGCGGATTGATAGTTTCCAAGGGCGCTGTCGGCTTGGGCAAGGGCTTGATAATTTTTCACAACAATATCCAATGCCCCAATTTCATTAGAAAGCTGTAAGGACTTAAGGATATATTTTTTCCCTTCCTCTGCCTTACCTGTTTTTGTGTAAACATTTCCGATGTTATTTAAAGAGCTGGAAATACCATTTTTATCCCCCAGTTCTTCCCTTATTTTTAATGAAGCCAGGAAATTTTTAAGCGCCTCGGGGTAATTGCCCTGAATAGAATAAACACCTCCAATGTTATTTAAGGTACTGGCATTACCTTTTTTATCCCCCAATTCTTCCATTATTTTTAATGAGGACAGGAGATTTTTAAGCCCCTCGGGATAATTGCCCTGATAAGAATAAACATTTCCGATGTTATTTAAAGAACTGGCAATACCTTTTTTATCGCCCAATTCTTCCCTTATTTTTAATGAGGCAAGGTAATTTTTAAGCGCCTCGGGGTGATTTCCCTGATAAGAATAAATATTTCCAATGTTATTTAAAGAAACGGAAATACCTTTTTTATCCCCCAATTCTTCGTCTATCTTTAATGAGGACAGGTAATTTTTAAGCGCCTCGGGGTAATTGCCCTGATTAGTATAAATTAGTCCGATGTTAATTAAAGAACCGGCATTACCTTTTTTATCCCCCAGTTCTTCCCTTATTTTTAATGAGGCTAAGTGATTTTTAAGCGCCTCGGGGTAATTGCCCTGATTAGAATAAATATATCCAATGTTATTTAAAGAACTGGCAATACCGAATTTATCCCCCAATTCTTCCCTTATTTTTAATGAGGACAGGTAATTTTTAAGCGCCTCGGGGTAATTGCCCTGATAAGTATAAATAAGTCCGATGTTATTTAAAGAAACGGCAATACCTTTTTGCACCCCCCTTTGGTTTTCCCCCTTTGCAAAAAAGGAGGATATTTTAGCAAGATTTATAGCATCATTAGCGTATTTCAGAGCGTTTTCATAATCGCTTGCATTAATTAATTTCCTACTAATATCATTATTCAGCTTAACACTGGTGGTATCCATTTTCTCATTTGACAGCAGGATTTTAAGGGAGTCAATGGCGGCATTCTGTGCAAAAGTTTGCACAGAAAAAAACAAAAAAATAAGCAACAAAAGTTTTTTCACTAAGGAAGAATTTATCGTAAATATATTAATTCTGATCTTGCATAGGTTTGTTTTATGACATTTTTAGCGTTCACAAAACAGCAATTGGGCAATTTCACGGAGGAAGGCGATGAATCGAAAACCTGCTTCACAAAGGAATTAATCAGGCAAAAACTTATCAAACCTTTACAAATCAAGTGATTTAGACTTAAAAGCCCGTTTACTGCGTTCGATATTTGCGGAAAAGTTTGTTTGTAATGGAAAGAATAATTATTACATATGAAATGTCGAACTCTCAGAATCAGTGAGTTCCTTCTTCGGATTCTCTTGATTAACAAAGGTTATGGGAAAATAAAAGCGGGACAACTTTCCAAAAATCTGGACTTGTCCCGCTGGGTGGAGCCGGAGAGATTCACCGATAAAATATATTTAATTGATATTCAATTTATTGTATTTGATGAATAGGTGATAGGTGAAACAATGGTGAAACATTTTTACTTAGCTTTGTGGTTTACTAATTCTTCATCACTTTCATTCTTTTTAACTCTCCATTTTGGTTTACTTCAATAAAATAGAATCCTGGAGCATATGAACTCATTTTTTGTATTGTAACCTAACTTTTTCATCCAGCGGAGCAACTGGCCATGCTCCTGCTTTTCGCCTGTATATTTCTCCCAAATTGCCTGTTTGATTAGTTGGTTTGCAAACAGCTCTTTTATAATTTCATGTTTCTCCGACTCGCTGAAAAGTCGATTCGATTTTTGAATGATTTTTTTGTTCATTTTACATTTTTTTAGTGTAAACCTATTTCAGAACAAGAACTCTGTTCTTTAAAAGTTATAGGATAGTTAACAGATGGGTTTTTACTAAAAAAACTGATATAAAGGGTGGTTTTTTATTTAATTTAAAGCACTCGTTTCTTGTGAATTTGCACCATTTGCTATTATTTTTAATCTAAATTATCTAGAAAAGAAATTTTTTCGATTGGCCAGGAATTTAACCTGGAATGGGAAGAAGAGTTTTCGAACCATTTTATGCCGTTTCCGGTTTTGAGGATCCAAAACTTCCGGTTATTACAACACAAGGTCATTTTAATCTTTAAAGATGGGCTTAATACCTTACTGGGTAAAAGATGGGGAAATTGGTAGCATTTACAAGCCCTAGATACTTGTCATTGGTGATACAGTTGATTCCAACCATATTTTCAAGGAGCTGTAAAATTCGGTCGGTTTTGTGTAATTCCATTGAATGGAATTTATGAATGGCAACACCATGGCAACGGAAATAAATATCCCCATTAAATATATATCCAAAGGATGGTTCTTAATTTTTGTTGCAGGATTGTATGAAATGTATCAGTAGGACTTAATATACGCACTGTCTATTTTGCTTTCCCACTGGCCAAAACACGGAAAAATATCTGGTTAAAAAACCAACAAACTTTCTTACAAAGATTACTGATGGATAAGCTTTTTAATTTCACTGTAATTTTCTCCACTTACCTTTATTACATAAACTCCTTTTGCATTTTTTGTAAAATCTATTTCAAATTGAGAATAGTCCGTATTAGGTTTATATTCGCAAATAAAGTTTCCAAGTAGGTTGTAAATTCGAATTGTATGAATATTAGAAGCTTGAATTGTGAATTTACCACTTGTAGGATTAGGAAATAAATTAAAAACAGGTTTCTTAATTAAAACATTGGCTTCTTCTAAGGACTCATCCTTGTTTTCGAGGGGTTTTATAGAACCTGATATTTTTGAATTTTCTACATTTTTTGCCAATAATTTTACACTTATTCTCTTACTTTCTTGATCATCTTCATTCTTAACTCTATTTGAGGAAGAAAGTTGATTTTGACAATAATTTAAGTTCTCCGCAAAATCATTTAATTCAATATTTCCATCAATCAAGTCTTGCTCCTTACTTACAATACATATCCAATTGTCAAGTTCTGCAAAATTACTTGAATCAGCAATCAAATAATTTTCATAAAAAAGAGCCAATGCATCTGTTCTTTTATCAGCCAATACAAGAGTCTTAGCCTTATCTACCTTGACTGAATATTGAGTGTTAAAATCTGATTCAAGAATAGCCTTATTAATCTTATTATTTTGAATTGAAATGAGACTCTCAATTTGTGAATTCATTTGAGAACCTGAATTGGTTATCAATCCCTCTGAATAGGCTTTTCCAACAGAATAATGCAGATATTGATAAGAAAGCCCAATTACTTTTTTAGCAAGAGGCGTTGGTTGAGCAACATTTACTAATAATACATCCTTAAATTCATTTATTGCAGAAATAAAATCATTTTGATCAAGTTTATTTAAACCTCTTTCAAATTTCTTAAATATTGAGTTGGGGCCTCCCTGATTTGCTTCCGCAATTTCCATTGCTTTATAAAAAAAAGCAGGGCGAATACGAGGTCTTCCAATAGCAGGACATGATGCACTTCCTGGATTATTGTCAATAATAGTTACATTAGTATTAATACAAATAGGAGAGCGGACATGATAATCAACACCATTTACAGGGCTACTATTAAAAGAATTCCATTTATTAAAAGTAGCTGAAATTGAACTAGGACATGAATCAAAATTAAAATGTCCCTTAATAGCCATGCCCTGAGAGCTTTTTGGTCTAAGGTCGTTTCGACCATCCTCAAGAAATAATTCATTTGCAGCACCTGCTGTAATTACTTTTCCAACACTATTACCATTGTCTTCTGAAATAAATAATTCTCCTCCATAAATTGAAGTATGACCGGACACTATAGACTTCCCAGACGAAGGAGAAAGTGAGGGACTCATATTAATAGATGCTTTATCTGCTAAATAAATACCTTTACTGAAATTATTATTTGCAGAATTAATATTGCTGCAATTTACACTCAATAATGCATTACCATAAAATGCAATTCCTTTATCCGTTGAGTTTGATACTGAAGAATAATTTATGTTCAAATCTGCTGTAGGCCCTCCAATATAATTAATACCAATTGGACTATTTTGTACACTACTGTTTTTAAAATCAGAAGATATTGTCATTCCTTCAGCTGACCATCCTCGGACAGAATTATTGGAAAACTGAACAAATTCTAAATCTGCCCCCTGCCCTACTGTTACAAGTCCAATTTCATTATTGCGAAAAATACAATTTCTTATATTAATCTTTTCTGCATAATTAGAATGGGTGTTTTTAGCTAACACAGAATACATTCCATATTGACCGTATTCAAAAATAACATTACTGATATTGTGATCCAAATCGACAGATGCATGTAGACCATAATGGTAATTTTTTGCGCCTGTTGTAGAAGTAAACTTTGCATTGTTTAAATTCAAAATTGAATTTGATACTATTTTTGCCCCCTCCCCTAAGTGAACTGAAGCATTTTTAATTGTCAAAGGAAACCCTTTAGAAAGATAAGGGTGACTATGTTGTAATATCATTTTAAGCGAACCTTCCAAAACTTCTATTTTTTTATTGTTTTGTCCACTACCATTTACAATAAATCTTGATCCGATTCCACCAATAATCATATTATCTTGATCACAAATGAATCGCATGAATCCTTCGCCTGTAAAAGTAAAATCTGTATTTGCAGCCACAAATAGTTTCCCTTTATTAATTTCTAGTATAGAATTCGCATAAGCCAACTGGATACTACTGTTTGCATAATGCATTTCACTCTCACTTCCTTCAATAAGTATTTTGCCAAAATCACTTACAATAATTTGAGCACCCTCCTCTATTATCAACTTGCTTCCTTCCCTTACTATAAATGAAGCACCGCCACCAATCAATAACTTACTACCACTTTTAAAAGTAAAAGTAGATTCTTCTTTAATTTCAAGAATTGAATTGTTTTTTAATTCTATAAATGCCCCTGATTGTACTGTTAAAGTAGTAGGATTAAAAAAATCACCGTTAGTATTGAGTGTATTTCGATTTGGTGTTTCAGTTTTATTAAGAGTAAGGTGTTTATTAGCGTTAACAATTAATGAAGGTGAGAATTGGTCAGGATTAGGAGGCAGTATAATTTCGCCACACCATCTAGTATTTTCATTGATATTAAAATCATCATATTTTATCTCAACAGTTATTGAATTATCCTGAAAAGTTTTAGAGACAATCCTTACAGAAAGTCCATGTAGGTATATTGGCGAAAGTTTTCTTGTATTTAAATCATAGGTTTGTAAATTGATTATTGCAGGGTTGGAACTAATGCTTGCTTTTCTTCCCACTGGAAATGCTATATCTGGAAGAAAAGGTCCATAAACTTTATTTCCACCTTCAACCAAAACTCCAAACTGTTCAGAAGTTACTGTTGCTGGATTATTTGGGTTCAAATTTACTTCTATAATTCCATCATTTGAGGTGAAATCCCTAATCGTATTTACACGGGTATAAAAATCACTTCTAATATTTGAACCGTTATGATGAGGGCCAAATGGGTTTGGGGAGGTTTTATTAAAATCATAGACATGAGTTTTACCCCACCAAAATTCTGGTAGAGTTGGAAGGGCAGAATGAGTATAATCAAAATGGCCTGATCCATTTAATACTTTGAGCCCATTTGCCCCAGAAGTAAAGACACTTGTTTTTGATCTTTCTCCAGCAACATTTTCAATAAACATCACTATTCCACGAGCAGGGTTTGGCAGGGGGTCTTCTACTCCATCATGTGCCCATCCATCACGATTGTCATAAACAGTAGCGCCTGTTCGATTCTCAATCCAAAGATATTGGTTTTGTGTATAAGGTATTTTTACCCTCACAACATCCCCTGTAGTAACAAAATCTCTTAAGATAAAAAAACCATTGGTGGGAAGGAGGTCTGCAGGAGAATTTATGTCACTAATAATTTGCGAAGGTCCAGTTGTTAACTCTAACCAACCTAAATACCAACGTTCCCATGCATTGGCCGTATGAAATGCATTAGCTCCATTCATCATCCCCCATCCATTACTTGAATAAAACTTATTCCCGACTACTCCATTAGGACCATAAGTATGTGGAGCATCATACAAAGTGTGACCAAATTCGTGATAAAAGAAATTTCTAAAATTAGTATTATTTGAATTTATTGCTGTAAATCCACTACCTATTATGTATGTTTTATTTACTCCTCCAAAATTAGTGCTAAGCGTATGTGGGGTACTAGAATTTGAAACTATTTCTGCTTTTCCCTGATAACCGCCTCCACCTTTGTATACTAAAATTACATAATCTAAAATATTATCAGGGCTAGAACTGCTATTGTCTATACTAAAGCTGTTTTTATTTTTTCTGTTATCATACTTTCCCCAATTATAGTTGGGATAGTTTGTTGAAAGATACTGGAAGACTGAAGAGTTAATATTGAGTTCAGATCCACGATTTACAATTATTTGTTCAGGAAAAACGTCTGCAGTAAACAAAAAAGGATTAGCTGGATTGGACATGGCTTTAAAAAAAGAACTCACATTTATTTTATTGCCTATATTAGCTATTGTTGAATTAAACATTTCATTGTCATTTTGATTAGCCCAATCTGGAATGTTGTCTGTCCATCCATTATCATTAATAGTATCACCAGTGAAATTTACAAAAATCATAAGTCCATGCAAATGTCCTTTTGGTGTATGTACTTTCCCATTGGGAGAATAATTGGCTCGAGAGGGGTCATTGTCAGCACCCATCATGGTTTCATCCGTATGGCATTGATCATGTAATTGAGCAAATAATGAATAATTTATTCCAATTAAAACTAGGATAAGAAGTAGAGTTCTTTTTGTCATTTTTAAAGTTATTAATTAAGGATTATTTTTTCAATATGAACAATTTCATTTATTGAATTATAGGTATTTAAAAAATACATACCTTTAGGAAATTCGGAAATATCAAGGTTAATTTCGTTTAAAAGATCAAGAGTTTCTTTTTCATAAACGATTCTACCAAAGAAATCACTAATAGAAATTCTGCCCTTAAATCCTTTTGTAAAAGCAACATTAAATTGACCTGTTGAAGGATTTGGGCATAATACTGGTTTTGCGCTCTCCAATTCTTCAATTCCAACATATTGGCTTATCCAAACTTCCATTCTAAATTCAATAATCATATCATTAGAGCTACAATCCCAAGGAGTATATTCATATATCAATGGTACTATATTATTGGAATTGGTAATTGTGTCATTTTCCCAGTATAAATCCCACATGTCATTGTCTATACCACTAAAATAACCACCATCAGAATACATTCTGACCATAGTTATCTTATAATTCTGGTAGTTGTAATAAAAATCAAGAGAATCATATATTATTTCAACAGGATCAATTTGAGAGGTACCTGGAAAAGAGTCACTCTTTAAATAAAAAAAATATTCCACAACCCCAGTTTTAAACGCCTTGTAATCTCGTTTTAAATTTCCACAATAAGGTGTATTAAATTCTTGTCTTACTAGTTCGTCTTGAGCAAGAATGCTTATTGGATGTACAAGATCAGTATTAAGAGAATCGAGTCCTGATTGAAATCCATTTGCTGCATTTACATCTAGTCCAAACCAAACTGTATCCATGATACCTGTTGGATGTTTTACTACAAGTTTAGAATTCCAGGCTGGATTTTGAGAATAAATTAAACCAATACAAAAAAATAATATAATTGTTATTAATGTTTTCATTTATATTTTCAGAGTATAATATTATTTTTATTAAAAAGCAAAGTAATGTAAAAAATACAACATCATCAATAAAACTATACTATTTATCTATATTAAACTAATATTCATAGGAATAACAGAGGTTACGGAAGACTTCATTTATTAAAATTATATTTTCTTTTCTATTTGAATTTTCAATATTAAAGTTTATATCTATTTATTAAATTGCAGAAAGTTCAGTTGGGAGAAATGCCTCTTTTACTATTGTAAGGAGGGCTGGCTTTGCAAACCCAGGAAGTGTAAGACTTTTCGCTGCCATTTTAAAAGATAAGTTAAAGAAAAATAATACGGAAGGAAAGTAAAGAAATAGATAAAGTAAATAAAGATATAGAAAAGCACAAGCAACGAATTCAAAATGCAAAATTTTTAATGTTAGATGCTGAAATTTCTCCAACCGAATACAAATAAATGAAGTTTGAATTGATGAGAAAATCGTAAAACTTACATGTGATTTAACGACTTTAAATAAAGGTCTGCTTAATTTTGACAAAAAAATTGATGATTGTATCGAACTTCTTTCAAACCTTGGAAAGTATTATCAAGAAAGGGATACAGCAACCAAACAACGAATTGTGAGTTCGATTTTTTCCTCAAAGTTGGTTTTTGATAAAAACTCAATTCGAACTCTCGAGATGAACAAGGCCTTAGCTCTAATAAGCAGTAATAACAAGGGACACGGAGACCGTAAAAAAGAAAAACACACCGAATTTGGTGTGCTTTCCCTTAAGGTGGAGCCGAAGAGATTCACCGATAAAATATACTTACTTGATATTCAATATACATTTGATGAATAGGTGATAGGTGATAGGTGAAACAATGGTGAAACATTTTTACTTACCTCTCTAACTTAAAGCATCGACCCAAGATAAAAACAAATTCACTGGCATAACCTTTGTTTTTTTAATTAAAAAAGAAAATGAAGCAGTTATTTCCTGATTTTTTATTCATGGTGGTTTTCTCTGCTAACGTTCAATAATATCGAGATTCTAATTATAGTTCTGATAATAAAAGACGACCAGAAAGTATATTAAATGTAGAAAATAATTCTCAGGATGTCATTAATATTCAATACCCATTCCCAATTTATAAAGGGTCGGCCAGCATTTACACAGGACTTTCACATATGGATATTTTTATCTCTTTACCATAAATAATCCAATCAACATTTCACATATTTTATTTACAATACAAAATGCACCGTTTCAATAGCTATCAATATCAAGTCAGCTTTTTGGATAATTGTAAGAAGTTAAGAGAGAGTTCAGGGCAGCCCTTCGCTTCGTGCTTTATGTATTTTTCCCTCCCCACAAAAAAGAATACACCCAGCGCAAAAATTGCACTTTTGCCAACCCAAGGTCCTGCTTTTTTGATTTAGTATATATTTTAAATTAATTCATTTATTTTAATAAAATCTTTATTTAAACCGCCTTCCTCAATTTCAGTAACAACACTGCCATATCTTTTCATCATTTCACCAGATTGTTTTAATTCCTCTTCTTTTAAATAATTTATGAAAGTTGTTATTACATTTTTTCGGTCAAATAAAAATCGCTTCCCTTTAGCATCTGCTTTAGGAAAAATAGCTATAAGTTTTTGAAAAGATGTGACATTAAATATTGGAACGTCTTGTAAAACTAGGTCCAAATACGAAAATCTATTTATAAGATTTGTGAAATAGTAGTAACCTTTTGAAGAAATACTAACATTAAAATCTTCAGTAGGTAATTGATTCCACTCTGTATCAGAAATTATATTTTCTGATTCCAATAAACCAAACTTAAGTAATTCATTAATTTCTTTTTGAACAATACCAACGTTACAACCTAAATTAACGAACTCAAGTGTTAATTTACTATACTGCTCTAATTTATCATTGACATCTCCATTTATAAATTTTGAATATAAGTATTTAAGGATTCTGCATTTCAAAAAATGATCTGAACTACCTTGAGTAGGATAAAATATATTTTTTATCAAACTATGTTCATGATTATAATATACTTTATTATTTAAACCAATAGCTTTAATAAATTCGTGCAATGGGATAGAAATCCTCTTTTCGTTAGTCTTTGGATATATTTTTTCCCTTCCTCAGCCTTACCTGTTTTTGTATAAACATTTCCGATGTTATTTAAAGAGCTGGCAATACCTTTTTTATCTCCCAATTCTTCCCTTATTTTTAATGAGGCCAGGAAATTTTTAAGCGCCTCGGGGTAATTGCCCTGAATAGAATAAACACCACCAATGTTATTTAAAGTGCTGGCATTACCTTTTTTATCCCCCAATTCTTCCATTATTTTTAATGAGGACAGGAGATTTTTAAGCCCCTCGGGGTAATTGCCCTGATCAGAATAAGCATTTCCGATGTTATTTAAAGAACTGGAAACACCTTTTTTATCCCCCAATTCTTCCCTTATTTTTAATGAGGCCCGGTAATTTTTAAGCGCTTCGGGGTGATTGCCCTGATAAGAATAAATATTTCCAATGTTATTTAAAGAAACGGAAATACCTTTTTTATCCCCCAATTCTTCGTCTATCTTTAATGAGG